>DATIZR010000099.1 GCA_035516965.1 Nitrospirota bacterium | reverse complement strand
AAGGCCCCGATTACATCCAGTTCTATCCCACGCTCCGCTGCAACAGGAGCTGCGATTTCTGCTTCAACCGCTCACTGCGGCCGATGCAGGACATGTCAGCCGATGCATTCACGCTGATGCTGGGCCGGCTGCGGCATTTCGGCGTCGGGACGATCGACGTCATTGGGGGCGAACCGACGCTCCATCCCGCTCTTGACGGAATGCTTCGCGAATGCCGGGAAAAGGGGTTCCGCGTCAACATGAGCTCCAACGGGACGAATACGGGAGCGCTCGAGACGATCATGCGTTCGGATAACGCAGTCACGCTCGGAATATCGATCAACGACGCGGATACCCTCCACGAGCTGGCCGGCTTCATCGACAGGTTCCGGCCCGTGCTCAAGAGCGTCTACTCCCGCACGAGCGATCCGGCTTTCATCAGGGCAGTGCTCGCTCGCGCACCGGGCCGCTTCTTCCTCATCTACCGCGATGCCACGCAAGACGCTGACCTTCGTGAAACAGTGCTCTTTCCCGAGTTCCTGGCTGCGGCAGAAGCCTTCGGTCATGCTTCGGCCGTCGGCATTGTCTCGTGCTCGGGATTCCTCCCCGATCGAGAGAACTATCCGGAGCTGGCGCTGGTGCGCTGCCCCGCGGGCACGACGAAGCTCGGCGTCATGCCCGATGGGTCCGTCTACCCCTGCAACCTGCTGTTCGGCCGGCCTGAATTCCTGCTCGGCAACATCCTGACCGAGCCCTTCGAGAACATCTGGCATCACCGGGCGCTCGATTTCTTCCGGTCCTTTTCCGGGAACAGGTGCCCGCGGATGGATTGCAGGCTGTATGCCCGCTGCCACGGCGGCTGTCCTGCGCAGAGCCTTCTGCTTGCGGGCGACCTCGCGGCACCCGAGCCGCGCTGCTGTTCCGCCTGACAGGAAGGTGACTCCTGCCGGAATTCTGGTATAATGGTAAACACTTTGAACGGGAGGTGGTCATCATGGTTACTGCGCTCGTTCTGTTGACCGTTGCGAGGGACAAGGTGAACACGGTCGCGGAAACGCTCGCCGGCATGGACGGCATCACCGAGGTCTACTCGGTGGCGGGCAGGTACGATCTGGCAGTCGTCATACGCGTGAGGGACAACGAGCAGATGGCGGAGCTCGTGACGAACCACATGTTGAAGGTCGACGGCATCAAGACGTCGGAGACCCTCATGGCGTTCCGGGTCCATTCGCGCCATGACCTCGAGAGCATGTTCTCGATCGGCATGTAGCCGGTCGTCCGGAAGGAAGCAGGGATGTCCTCCACGTACAGCGAAATCGACCCTGATCCGTACATAGCGGTCTCCATTGACAAGCTTATCAACGGCGAGCCGATCCCCTTCGACGTTTTCATCAAGGACATGGGCATCGTCATTCCCCTGCTCCAGCGGGAGACGGTGTACGACGGCATCGCCTACAACGTTCTCCGGGAGCGCGGCGTGCAGAACGTGTACGTGAAGACGACGGAGGGGCACGAGCTGTACAAGTACCTTTCCCGGTTCCATGACAAGGGCGAGGTCATCCCCGACCCCGAAACGTTCAAGCGCTACCTTGTCCACAAGGACGAGTACTACGTCATCGACCGGTCGCTGCTGCGCGGGGGCATGAAGGTCAACTTCGCCATCCACGCCCTGCACAAATACGGCCTCAGGATGCTGCTCCCGGCCACGGAGACGGAGCCCCTGGCCGTCGACGACACGGTCCTGAACGCCCCCGGCGACATCGCCATCGAACCCGCCCAGATGCAGCTCTACCACGCCTATATCAACGCGCTCCTGGCGGCCGAGGACACGCCGGAGCGGGACAAGGTCAAGATCAAGGCCGTCGCGATCAAGGAGAACTCGAAGGTCGTGCTGAAGGGCCTGATCGAAGACCCGCGGAGCGGCGAGAAGATCAAGCAGTCGGTCACCGTGGTGAACAAGATGGTGGACTGCATCCTGGACAACTCCGGCACCATCTCGGACCTGCTCTCGCTCAGGACCCATGACTACTACACGTACACCCATTCGGTGAACGTTGCGGTCCTGTCCGTGGGGCTCGGCATCGCGATCGGACTCAAGCGAGACTCCATCGAAAAGCTCGGCATCGGCGCCATGCTGCACGACATCGGCAAGAGCGCCATTCCGACAGGGATCATCAACAAGCCGGGCAGGCTCGATGACGATGAATTCAGCAAGATCAAGACCCACGTGGTGGAGGGCGAGAAGATACTGCGCACGCACAAGGACATTCCCCGGGAGTCCTTCGAGGCCGTCGTGCAGCACCACGAGCGCCTGACGGGCAGGGGCTATCCGTACAACCGCAAGGGCCCGGAGATCACGACGTTCGGCAGGATCACGTCCATCGTCGACTGCTATGACGCCCTAACCACCATGCGGCCCTATCATACTGCGCGGACGCCGTTCCTGGCCCTTTCGGTCCTGACCAAGGAGGTCGGCGATTACGACGCCGACATCCTGAAGATCTTCATCAGGATGCTCGGCACGGTCAAGGCATAAGACAGCGCTTTCTGTAGTTCCTCCTGACGCCATTTTCCCAAGGCCGCTCCCGCTGCTACGTCTCCCCGCACGCGCAAGCGCAAAAAATACGATTGAGAAAGCCTCCAAAATAGGATACAATACCCGCACTTTTTTGCAATGTCGCACCAATTCCCGTTCTTTGCAGGAGGAATGCATGAGACAGACGAAGATCATTCTCGCGGACAAAGAGATCCCGACCAGATGGTACAACATCATGGCGGACATGCCGAACCTTCCGAAGCCGCCGCTCCATCCGGCAACGAAGCAGCCGATCGGACCCGATGACCTCAAACCCATCTTTCCCATGGACCTCATCCTCCAGGAGGTGAGCCAGGAGCGGTGGATCGACATCCCGGAGGAGGTCCTGGATATCTACACGCTCTGGAGGCCGTCGCCGCTGTTCCGAGCGCACCGGCTCGAGAAGGCGCTCGGCACGCCGGCGAAGATCTATTATAAGTACGAAGGCGTGAGCCCGGCGGGCAGCCACAAGCCGAACACGGCCATTCCCCAGGCCTACTATAACAAGAAGGCGGGGATCAGGCGCATCGCGACCGAGACCGGGGCCGGCCAGTGGGGCTCGTCCATGGCGCTCGCCGGCAAACTCTTCGGCCTCGACGTCACGGTCTACATGGTGAAGGTGAGCTTCGGCCAGAAGCCCTACCGCAGGATGATGATGGAGACCTGGGGCGCCACGGTTCACGCGAGCCCGTCAACGCTCACGAACGCCGGCAGGAAGATCCTCGAGGTGGATCCGGGCAACACCGGGAGCCTCGGCATCGCCATCTCCGAAGCGGTCGAGGACGCGGCCACTCACAATGACACCAACTATGCGCTCGGCTCGGTCTTGAACCACGTGTGCCTGCACCAGTCCGTGATCGGACAGGAGGCCAAGAAGCAGATGGAGATCGCGGGCGATTATCCCGACGTGGTGATAGCGTGCTGCGGCGGCGGGAGCAACTTTGCGGGGATCGCATTCCCCTTCCTGCATGACAAGCTTTCCGGCAGGAAGAAGGACCTCCGGGCGATCGCGGTGGAGCCCACGTCCTGCCCCACGCTGACCAAGGGCGAGTTCTGCTACGACTTCGGCGACGTTGCGGGGATGACGCCGCTCTTGACCATGTACACCCTCGGCCACGACTTCATGCCCTCGGGCATCCACGCCGGCGGGCTCCGGTACCATGGAGATTCGCCGATCGTGTCCCAGCTCTACCACGACAAGATCATCGAGGCAAGGGCCTATGGTCAGACGAAGGTCTTCGAGGCGGCCGTGCTGTTCGCCGGGACCGAGTCGATCATCCCGGCGCCCGAAAGCGCTCATGCCATCCGCTGCGCCATCGACGAGGCGCTCCGCGCCAAGGAGGAGGGCAGGCAGAGGACGATCCTCTTTAATCTCTCCGGCCACGGGTATCTCGATCTGCAGGCCTATGCCGATTACCGAGAAGGGAAGCTTTTCGACCACGAGCATCCCGAAGAGGACATCAAGAAGTCGCTGGAGAAACTGCCGAAGATCTGAGCAGCCACATGAGCAGTTGACGCCCGTGGCGGACTATCCGTGACGGGCGTTTTGTTTTATGGGGGATTGAGTGGCGTGCGTTCAAGAAGCAGGACGTGCAAGATCAGAATTCTGCGGGAAATAACCAGGCATGCAAAAAGAGAGTCTTCGGCAGCAAACGGGAGTCACGAAATCAGTGTTCTTTTCTGCACCGCCGTTCACAGGCCCGTGCTGACACGCGTTGCCGGGTGGTGGCGCTAGGTCCGTTCGCCTTCCTTCATGCGCTCCAGCGCGTTCGAGGCGATCAGTATCTGGCCCTCGGCTTCCCCGGTAATGCCTTTCGTCGCAAGCACCTTCATGCATTTCGACACGGCCTCGCGCGACGAACCGATCCGGGCGGCGAGCTCCCTGTGGGTGAGCCTGCCGGCCTTCAGGTATCCCTTCAAGCCGGGTCCTCCGGACCGCGCCGCCTCCAGGAGAGCCTTCACAAGCCGCTCCCCGACTTCGAGAAAGGCAAGGGACTCTATCATATCGTCGGCCTTGCGCAGACGGTCGACCAGCGTGGCCATGAGCCCCACCGCGATCCTCGGATCCTTGTCCAGGAGATCCAGGAAAACATCTTGTTTCAGCACGGCGAGCTCGGCGTCGCTGTCGGCAACGATCGTGGCCGACCGTCCCTTGCCGTCGAGCAGGCTCAACTCTCCGAAGAAAGCCCCCGGTTCGAACTGCGCCAGAATGAGTTCGTCGCCTTCCTCATCATCCAGGACCGCCTTGAGCCTGCCGGAGTTCACGATGTACAGGTCGGTGCTCGGATCGGTCTTGCGAAAGATGACGTCGCCCTTGGCGTAGCGGGCGCTCTTGCAGCGGGCGGCGATCTCCCGCACCTGGGAATCCTTCAGGTGCTTGAAGAGCGGTATGTTCTTCAGGTATCCTTCGAGCATCTGCGTTACCCCTGCGGCATGGCCCGCGGCTGCATCTTGTGACAGTTCACGCAGAGAACCACGCTTGACGTTGTCTTGTACCGGAACAGGCGGCCGTGCCGGGAGAGTCTCCTTCAATGCTGTTTTACAAGCGTGTCTGATACATAACCGGAGCGTTCTGTTATGAAGAATAGCATTGAGACCTGCTAAAATCAAGCAGATTGCGCACGGGACGCGCTCTTGAACGGAACTTTTGAGCTCCTATATTGTAATCAGCAGCAGTCTGCGGTAGAATCCCGGGCAGATGTGCCGGAAAAGCGGAGGGGGATTTGCCCGAATCAATCAAGACAAAGATCATGCGCTGGGGCTTCAATTTCTTTCCCGCCTACCGCGGTACGGGCGCGCGGATCACCTATATCGCGTCAGACTGGCGCGAGGTGCGCGTGAAGCTTCCCCTGAACTGGCGCACGAGAAACTACGTGGGCACGACTTTCGGCGGCAGCATGTACGGCGCCGTGGACCCCATTTACATGGTGATGCTGATCAAGATCCTCGGTCCTTCCTATACCGTCTGGGACAAGGCGGCTTCCCTGCATTTCAAAAAACCGGGAAAGGGGACGCTGTACGCTCGGTTCGTCTTGAGCGTGGAGGAGACCGCCCGGATCAGGGCGGCAGCGGAGGCGGAGCCGTCTGTTGAGCGCGTGTATCCCGTGGAGCTGGTCGACAAGGACGGCGTGGTGCATGCCGTTGTCGAGAAGATTCTCTATATTAGGAAAAGGGGTGGGGGAGGAGAGGGGAACGTTGACATAGCTGTGAATCAAGGATAAAGTAAAGAAGGAAAGAACAGCTCTTCAAGCCGGTGAAATGATGGTTCTTATCATGTTAGGCTTATCACCATGAAATCTTATCAGAAAATTATCTCATTGTTTTTCTTTGCATCGATCTTCCTCTCGGCATGCAGCGGCGGAGGGGGCCTGACCATTCCGCTTTCCGACGCAAAAGCCATTACCGCATTCTCCTTCACGAACCTGGCGGCAACAGGTACGATTGATGAGAGCGCAAAGACTATTTCCGTCACGGTGCCGAATGGAACGAATGTAACCAGACTGGTCGCGACCTTCACCACCACGGGTGCCGGCGTAAAGGTCGGCTCAACAATGCAGATAAGCGGCGCGACGGAGAATGACTTCACGAATCCCGTAACCTACCTGGTAACGGCTGCTGACGGTTCATCGCTGGCGTATACCGTAACGGTGACCATTCTGCCTGCTGATGCAAAAGCCATAACCGCGTTCTCCTTCACGAACCCGGCGGCAACAGGTACGATTAATGAAAGCACAAAGACCATTGCGGTAATAGTCCCTTTTGGAACGGATGTTACCGCGCTGATAGCCACATTCAGCACGAATGGTGCCAGCGTAAAGGTCGTCGCAACAGTACAAATAAGCGGCGCGACGCCGAATGACTTCACGAGCCCGGTGACTTACACGGTAACCGCTGCGGACGGCACAGTGGCAACATATACCGTGACAGTAACCGTCACAGCAAGCTCGGCAAAAGCCATAATCGCATTCTTCTTCACGAACCCGGCGGCAACGGGTACGATTGATGAGAACTTAAAGACTATTTCCGTAATCGTGCCGATGGGAACGGATGTAACGGGGCTGGTCGCGGTCTTCACCACCACGGGTGCCGGCGTAAAGGTCGGTTCAACAGTTCAGGTAAGCGACGTGACGGTGAATGACTTCACGAGTCCCGTGACCTACCTGGTGACGGCTGCTGACGGGTCATCGCTGGCGTATACCGTAAGAGTGGTCATTCCGCTTTCCGATGCAAAAGCCATAACCGCGTTCTCCTTCACGAACCCGGCGGCACCAGGTACGATTGATGAGAACGCAAAGACTATTTCCGTAATCGTGCCGAAGGGAACGAATGTAACGGGGCTGGTCGCGGCCTTCACCACCACGGGTGCCGGCGTAAAGGTCGGTTCAACAGTTCAGGTAAGCGGCGTGACGGCGAATGACTTCACGAGTCCCGTAACCTACCTGGTGACGGCTGCTGACGGGTCATCGCTGGCGTATACGGCAACGGTGGCCATACGGGCAACCACCTCGACGATTGGAGCGATCCGTTGGGACGCATGGATGGGGGACAGCGATTGGGCCGGGGTACAAGTTGACAAGGACCTGGGCCCGAACCATTGGCATTATCGCCTGCCATTCTATGCTATCGAGATTAGCGCGGACCAGGTTTCGATCATTGCCAATACCCAGGCGGTTATCGATCAGGAAATCGCGTATGCCAGGAACGCGGGAATCAACTATTTCGCCTACGTTTTGTACCACAACAGCGATCGGCTCCTTGCAGGTGAAGAAACCGCCTTGAACCTCTATTTCAGCAGTGCGCACAAGAATGACATAAATTTTTGCTTCATCCTGGACGGCGTCGCCCTCTCGGCGATGACCGCGACTAACATCGACTGGATTGGAGCCAAGTTCCAGGACCCCGGCTATCAGAAGGTTCTGACGAACAGGCCCCTCGTGTATGTTTTCGGCGATACGGGAGCGCCGCCGGATTTGACACCTCTCGTGACTGGAGCGCAAGCGGCTGGTTTGGGAGCCCCGTATTTTGTGGATATGCAGGGGAATATGACCTCTCCCCCACCGGATGCTTACAGCAATTATTCAATAAACGGAGGTTCGTCGACGGGCGCGCCGTTTACCGACCTGATGTCGCTGGCCCGAGGCACCTGGATGGGCCATGATAAGGGCGTTCCCCTTGTCTCTGCAGGCTGGGATGGACGGCCCCGGATTGAAAATCCGGTATCCTGGGCTCAGACAAACTGGTACACCAATTGGTATTTGGAAGCTACGCCCCAGCAGATCGCGACGGAACTTTCTACGGCCGTCACGGACGTGAAGAACAATCCTGCGCAATTTGAAGCCAACACCATTCTGATATACGCCTGGAATGAGTTCGACGAAGGCGGGTGGATCTGTCCCGGCCTCGCAACGGGCTTGGGCGCTACCCCGACCTATGAGGGCGCGGTGAGACTGAACGCCATTGCACAGGTACTTCTTCCCTGATACTGGACCTCTCGTTATGGGACCTGTAGTATCCCTCACCCGCAGGATTCATCAGATCAGCGTTTCCGTCGCCGCGTCCGCACTTTCCGCTTTCCCCTTAGCTTATTACGTTATGCTTTTATGCTATAATGAAAATGTTTTATACTGGAAGTCAACAATAGTATTCGTTGGTTCCTCGATCTTTTCCTAATACTAAGGAGGTGTTCCATGTTTGAAGGACTTTTCCGACCGATGCATTTGCTCCTGATACTTTTTATCGTTTTAATCATATTTGGCCCCGGGAAATTGCCGGAGATTGGGGAAGGGCTGGGGAAAAGCATACGGTCATTCAAGAAAGCCATGACCGAAAAAGACGATCTGAAAGAGGAGACCCAGTCTATTGAACAAAAAGCAGAAAAAAAGGCATAAGAGCATTCTCAATTTATTCAGTACCCTTCTATAAGAATCGGCAGGCCATATACCTACTAGCGAGAGGGAACGTGCCTGCCGATTTCGACAATCCTGAACACTTCAAAATTTCAAATAAAAAGCTTTTCCGTTGCGTAAATTGAAAGCTACGAAGCTCTGGATCGCGAGATCATTCGTCATTTCGGAAAGTGAAGCTTAACGAGTGAGGGCCACAGCGTTTAGGTCTTCCTGACGTCCGTTGCCGTCGCATCTTGCCTGAATTGTGAAGTACATGCTCAAAGCAACAATAGAGGGATAGAGGCTTTAATACGTTTTTAATAAAAGAGGAAAAGGGTTCAACTTTTCACTCTCAATCGTCTCTAATGATATGTAGAGGATTACGAAGACTACTTACAGATTGTCAACTGATTCCAGTTTGTTTGCTGCGACAGCAATCGAGGAGCATCAAGTGCATGCCAGCTACCCTACAGTAAATAGAGGAAGGATCTACGCCCGTGAATAGGACCTTCATGAAAAGCATTTTGGTTGCATTTGTTGTGAGCATCGCAACGCTCCTGTCTGTTCAAGCCTGGGGGGATGACCAGGACCTGACATATTCAATATCGTTCACGGATGACGAACTTGATAACCTCCTTGCGCCCATTGCTCTCTACCCGGATCCTCTGCTGGCCCAGATACTGCCGGCCTCGACGTATCCGGCAGAGGTTGCCGATGCGGAAGCGTGGCTGAATAGCGGCGGTGATGTTTCAAGCATTGACGAGCAGGATTGGGCTGAGTCCGTTAGGGCAATTGCGCACTACCCCGGCGTTCTTAAAATGATGGCCGATAACATGGATTGGACTGCCAACGTGGGAGACGCCTTTCTCAACCAGCCGGAAGATGTGGCCAGTTCGGTTCAGCGGCTCAGGTGGCGCGCGAGGGCCGTCGGCAATCTGGTCAGCAACGCCGAACAGAGTGTCATCATCGACGGAGACTATATCCAGATCGTTCCGGCTCAACCTCAGTACGTATACGTCCCGCAGTATTCACCCTCTGTTGTATATGTTGAAAGTCCGGCCATGGGTTATCCGCCTTTCATCACCTTTGGATACGGCCTGGCGATCGGCGGCTGGCTGACCATGGACTTCGACTGGGGTCACCACCATGTGATCTATCATGGCTGGAATCGCCCCGGCTGGGTCGATCATGCAAGACCCTATGTTCACGTGAGGGATGTTTATGTCAACCAAAGCAGGCCCTCCATACACCAGACATGGAGGCATGATAGATCGCACGGTGACCCAGCCCGTTACCTGGCATCGCGACCCAGTGGTCCGAATGCCGACAGGTATGCACGCGTAGGCGAAGCAAGGGGGAGCGCTGTGACACAGCCCAGGCCCGCGGGAGGGACGTATGGCCGCGGAAGGGACGCCTACGCATACAGCAATCGCGGCAGCGAAAGCCGTGGTGTTGTGAACCAATGGCCGAAACCACCTGCTCAAAGTATCAGCCAGCGACCGACGCCGCCGACTCCGAGTATCAGCCAGCGACCGACAGCGCCGACCCCGAGTGTCAGCGAGCGACCGACACCGCCGACTCCACGTATCACCAGCCAGCCTCAGCCCGGTCCGGGCCGCGAGCGGATGCAGCCCGAGAGTCCGCCTTCGGTCACGTTTGGTGGTTACCGGGGGGGTAATGAGGCCAGGGAGCAGAGCCTTCGCGGCCAGAACAGCCGCCAGAGCAGTGAAGGGGCACGATCTCCCGCTGCCCCGGCGAGCCATGGCAATGCTCCTGCAGGGAAAAACGCCGCCAGCGGAGACAGACAACGCCGGTAGCAAAGGCAGGTTTACTTCAAATATTTTCTTCAAAGGGTCACAAATTGAATTCAGAGAGGAAGAAAACTATGGTGACAATTCAACAGAAATTCCTATCTCGTTCCTCACGAGGGATGATCTTTATTGCTGCGCTATTGGTAACTGCAATGGCTGTTTTTATCTTGAGCATGCCACTGATGGCGGCGGAATCGCAAAAACGCTTCTCCTCTCCCGAAGATGCCTTAAAAGGACTCGTTGAGGCTGTCAAGGCAAAGGACAAGGCGGCACTCGACCGGATATTCGGCCCCTCCGGGAAAGACCTTCGCTCCAGCGACGAGGTGCAGGCCGCCGCCGAATTTGAGGAATTTACGAAACACGCAGCAGAGAAGACCAGCCTCGTGAAAGTGAATGATTCAAAGGTGATCATTCACATAGGCAACGAGAACTGGCCGTATCCGATCCCCCTGGTAAAGGTCAATGGCAAGTGGATCTTTGATACCGAAGCGGGAAAAGAAGAGGTCCTGAACCGCAGGATCGGGGAAGACGAACTCACCGCCATACTGGTCTGTCGCTCATACGTCAAGGCACAGCGCGAGTATGTCCTGAAGGACTGGGATGGCGACGGGATCCTTGCGTATGCACAGAAACTTCGGAGCGATCCCGGCACGAAGAACGGTCTCTTCTGGAGGCACGCGCCAGGCGAAGCAGTGAGCCCGCTCGGTGAGCTCGTGGCACAGGCAAGGATAGAGGGCTATAAGAAGGAAAAGTCCGTGTTCAAGGAACAGCCTATGCCGTTTCATGGCTACTATTTCAAGATACTGACAAAACAGGGAGAGCATGCGCCGGGCGGAAAATACGATTACATCATCAATGGCAACATGGTCGGCGGCTTCGGTCTGGTCGCATTTCCATCAAACTGGGGCAAGTCGGGGGTGATGGCCTTTATCGTCAACCAGCAGGGCAAGGTTTTTCAGAAAAATCTCGGACCCGACACCTCAAGTATCGCCCAGGAGATGCAAGCGTACGACCCGGATGAGACGTGGACATTGGTTAAGGAGTGAGAGGTCTTTAGCAGGCTGCTGAAAAATGTTCCGTCATGGTCATCCTGAACGATGAGAAGGATCTCGAGTATTCGAAAAGACGAGATTCTTCGCTGCGCTCAGAATGACATTTTTGGTGTCACCTCCACATGGCCCCGAAGTCTCCATCCCGACTCTGGTAACGCATTGCGGCCGGATTTTTTCTCATTTCGCTCAGGAGGGCATTCATCATGCGCACTATTGTTCGAATCGCATTTTTGGTTGTCTGTCTGGCTCTCTCGGGAACCGCGGTCTTCGCGGTAGACAAGCAAGACACCCCGAAAGACGCTGGCACACCGGGGCCTGCTGTTCATACTCCCAGGACGGCGGTACTGATCAGCCCGGAGTTGACCATCAATAGCACGAGAACAGCGGTACTCATCATGGACTACGAGAACGATATCGTGGGCTCGCTTTCTGAGGATGTCCGGGTCCCGTTGCTTGAAAGAGCAAGCACAATACTGAAGGAAGCGCGGCAGGCGAAACTGCAGATCATCTACGTCGTCGTCCGGTTTCGCGACGGCTACCCAGAGGTCAACCCGCAGAACAAGCTATTCAGCGGCCTGAAACAATCAGGCCGGCTTGTTGAGGGCACGCCGGGTGCAGAAATAGATCCGAGGGTCGCGCCGCAACCGGGCGATATTGTGGTCACGAAGCGCCGTGTCGGAGCTTTTTCCACAACCGACCTGGAAACAATACTCCGGTCAAAGAATATCAACAGGCTTGTGCTATTCGGGATCTCGACAAGCGGCGTGGTCCTTTCCACGGTACGCTGGGCCGCCGACATGGATTATTCGCTCGTCGTCGTATCAGATGCCTGCGCGGACCGGGATGCAGAAGTGAACCGCGTATTGATGGATAAGGTGTTCCCCTGGCAGGCTACGGTAGTAACCAGCCGCGAGTTTCTGAAGGCCATCGGCGCCAGGGATATAAAATGATCTGTTGGTTTTTTTCCTGCACGTTGCGGAAGTTTCGTTTCCTGGAAATTGCAAGTTCATGCTCAAATTGCCGAGTAGTACTCTCTTTGAGATTTTATAGGTTCAACGAGTGATAAGGATAACCCGACCAGAGAGGTACCGCGCATGAACATTATCGCGATAAATGGAAGCCCAAGGAAGAACTGGAACACGGCAACGTTACTGGAAAAAGTTCTCGAAGGCGCTGCATCACAGGGAGCGAATACCACGCTTGTTCATCTGTATGATCTGAACTACAAAGGATGCCGCAGCTGCTTTGCCTGTAAAACAAAGGGCGGCAAAAGTTACGGCACCTGCGCGGTGAATGACGACGTGTCGCCAATCCTGAAAAAGATACGCGAGGCTGATGGTCTCATTCTCGGTTCTCCGATATATTTTGGGACCGTGTCGGGTGAGATGAAATCATTCATGGAACGACTGCTCTTTTCCGTATTGTCCTATACCGATCCCCCGGTTTCTCTTTTCCCGAAAAAGATCCAGACCGGGTTCATTTATACAATGAATGTGACCGAGGAACAATCAATGAACTTTAGCCTCGAGCGCCATGTTGCTTTGAACGAGAGCTACCTGAAAAGAATATTCGGCGCCTCGGAGTCCCTCCTCTGCTTTGACACGTATCAGTTTGACGATTATTCGAAAGTAATCGCCGATCGATTTGATCCTGAGAAAAAAATGAAGAGACGCAAAGAAGTATTTCCGAAGGATTGTGAAAAAGCATTTCAAATGGGAGTCAGATTCGCCCATTAAAATCATCTGATCACGGTCCTGGTCGTTATCGCATCGAAGTTATACCCCACGTTGATACAATCGGTTTCCTTTTGAGACAGCGTGCAGCGTCCGCATAGGATGGAACTGCAGGGTTCGAGAAATAGTCATCGTGAAGAAGGGAGCCGTCGATGATAAATTCACATGGCATTACCATATATGAAGAACTGAGGGAAATAGTCGATCCCCGTCATTCGTGCCTCATCGTCTGGGACGTCCAAAACAACCTCGTAGACAGGATCTTCAACCGGGAAGCGTTCCTTGACAGTCTCAAAAATCTCATAGACAGCCTTCGCAATACAGTTCCTGTCGTGTACACGATCATAACACCTGATCCTGCCGGGTTCCAATCGTCCTGGCGGCTTTATTCCATGATGCGGCGCTTGAATGTCAGGGAAGTCGACAAGCTGCCGCGCTCGATGGTCCCGGGCTCCCGGGAAAGCCAGGTCCCCGAAAAGGTAAAGCCTGCGGAAGGGGACGCCATTCTGAACAAGACGACTGCAAGCATCTTCATCGGTACCAATTTTGAGAACATGATGAGGAACAGGGGGATAACGACCTTGCTCTTCACCGGCATAGCAACAGAGTACGGCGTTGAGTCGTCCGCACGCGATGCGGCAAACAGAGGGTTCTGGCCTGTTGTTGTCTCCGACTGCGTCTCGTCGGCGGACAAGGAAGCCCATCAGCGTTCGTTGAAAAATCTTGAGAAGCTGGTTATCGTAAAAAGTTCGGCGGAAATAGTGGAAAGCATCGTAGGTTAGTAGCTAAGAAATCAAATTCCACTAATAATGGCAAGAAATTTCTCGCAGAGGCGCAGAGCTCTCAGAGAGAAGCGCAGAAAATATTCTGGGTTAAAACCAAGACTTAAAGATTTTGATTTAACTCTGCGTTCTCAGCGTGCTCTGCGAGAGATGCCCTTTTGGTCCCGGCTTGTCCGGGTTAGGTGCTCAGGAATGAATTTGTCGACTGCGAGCGTATTGCTTCGCTTTATCTGGAAATACCGGAAGGGGAGGGCTCTTTCATGCATATCATTGATGCTTTGAACACACGGTTTACGGTCCGCGCTTTTAAGCCTGATCCCGTCGACCGCAATACGCTCGAAAGTGTCATGGAGGCGGCGCTCAAGGCGCCATCTTGGGCCAACACGCAGCCGTGGGAGGTCTACGTGGCCGGAGGCGAGGTCCTGAACAGACTGCGCGAGGTCTATCTTACGAACCTGAAAAACTGCGTGGCGCGAAACCCCGATCTTGCGGTGCCCAAAGAGTGGCCGCCTGCGCTCCTGAAACGGATGGAGACCCTGAAGTCCGAGCGCATGGCGACCCTTGAGCGCGTCTGTCTGGACAAATCAGAGCTCAAGGACCTGTCGGAAATGAATTATCATTTCTTTCATGCGCCGGTGGTCGCCTATATCTGCATGGACCGCACGCTTACCCCCTGGTCGATCTTCGACCTCGGCCTTTTTTCCCAGAGCCTCATGCTGGCGGCGCGCCACTTCGGCCTCGGTTCAGCCCCGGCAGTGACCCTTGCCGCCCATCCTGACCTGATCCGGAAGGAACTGAAAATACCGGATGACCTTTCGATCATCATCGGGATCGCGCTCGGGTATGCGGACGCCGAACATCCTCAGAACCAGTATCGGACCCTCCGGCGGACTGTTCAGGAAGCGGTGACGTTCAAGGGGATTTAGCGCATGCGAAGAAGGTCCGGTCCTTAATTTTGTCTTTGGTCGAGAAGAGGGAAGTAATCAAAGCTTCTATTATCATATCAATGGTCTCATAATAGACTGTACCCCCGAGTTCGTCATTCCTGCGAAAGCAGGAATCCAGGCTCTAGCCAAAATCCCTCAGATTCCGGGTCATGCCCGGAATGACCGTTTTATTAGACTATTAATAAGGTGTTGAGAGGTGAGCATGGGCAAATTGGACGGGAAAGTGGCGCTCGTGACCGGCGGCGGCCGGGGCATGGGCAGGGCCATTGCCGAGGGATACGTTCAGGAGGGCTGTTGCGTGGTCGTGACCGCGGCCCGCGAGCGGGCGGAGATCGATTCCTTTGTCTCCGCCTGGGGAAGGGACAAGGCCCTTGCTCTTCTGGCGGACGTTGCCGATTTCCGCGCCTGTGAGGGCGTCATAGGCGAAACGATCTCCCGTTTCGGCCGCATTGACGTGCTTGTGAACAACGCCGGCCGGGGCATGAAATATGTTTCCCCGGCCTTCATGACCGAGCCGGCACGCTTCTGGGAAACAGACCCCGGGACATGGAAGATGGTGATCGATACGAACGTGAACGGACCCTTCTACATGGCACGTGCAGCGGTGCCGCATTTGCTGCGCCAGAAGAGCGGTGCGATCATCAATGTGACCATGAACTACGAGACCATGAAGCGCAAAGGGTTCTCGCCCTACGGCCCGTCGAAAGCGGCCCTTGAGTCCGAGACGATCATCTGGGCCCAGGACCTGGAAGGCACGGGCATAACCGTGAACGAGATCCTTCCCGGTGGCCCAACCGACACCGGCATGATCCCGTCCGGCATTCCCGCTGATCTGCGCTCACGCCTGCTCAAGCCCGGGATCATCGTTCCCCTAGCCGTCTTTCTTGCATCCGATGAGGGACGGAGGATCACGGGCAGGCGCCTCACGGCAACGGAATGGTCGCCTGAGAAGGCCGATGGTGTACCTGCCTCGAAAGGCATCGGCGCATAGCGGGCTGCGCGATCAAGTCACATTCTATATTCTCCTGTCTCTTCTCCCCTCCCATAGGGTCTACCCCACACTATAGCATTACGACTGCGTTGACATAAAATTGAAAGAAGCTTATATTCGTCTAAATAGCGATAACCGGGTGCGTTCATTTCTAAACCAGATGATATCTGATTCGCGGCGTTTTCTAGGGGGTCTGATCAATAAGTTGTTAATTTTCTCGATGATAAACTTATGGGCCATAAATTGACATGTCGTTTGCGTTTATATCCCCCCGCTGAAATAATGGTAAGGAAATTGACACTGCTCGCAACGGCTATTTGCACGTCAATCTGTGTAAGTGGATGTGTTCTGACGAGAGCTGCTTATAATAATGCATCTCTGTACGCAGATATAACCGATATTGAACAGGTAAAGGCGGATGAAACCGAACTGACAATAGAGTATGTGATAGTCCCGACCGTTGACAGGGATCTGTCTCCAGATAATAAAAGGAGGTCTAGGAGATGCGGCCATGTGAGTCTCAGACCGACTCCGGTAAGACTCTATCAAGCCAAAACGTATGGGGAGAACTGGACACGAGAGAACGGCGACAAATTCCCCTCTCTCGGCAATGATGTTCGTTTGCTCTACGACGGCGAAACCGTGCTAACGCCATGCTCCGGTAAATCCTTCAACAATTCACATACAGTACCTGTCATTAAGGATCGCAATTTACCGACTGCAGAATATAGTCACGGTTTTGTTTATTTTAATCCCGCGTTGTTTTACCATCAAGTCCATTATTTTTATCCATCCGAAACTGGAGGAGAAGTAAGAGCTCTCGAAATTACCGCCTCTGATGTGAAATATGTTCCCTGGTACGGACCTTTATTAGGTATTTGCCTGCCAGCAGCCTTTTTGATAGACGTTGTGGCATTGCCTGTTGAGCTCATTTATATATCGGCAACTGGAGAATCTATAATGTGAATACAATCTTTTAACCTGTGCCTCCACAGCGACTCGCCAAAGGGCGGAGTGTAAGGCACGAGTTGATAACAAATTGCAACCGACATTTTACAACAGTCTTCATCGTGCACAACTTCTGGAAATTGCACAGTGCCGGGCAATGGACAAATTCAGGTTCAGGAAAGGGAGGTTCCTATGAAAAGGTCGCTGGGTGCCAAGACACTCGCACAGCCATCACCCGTCTGGGTTATCGGAAGCTATGACTCGCAGGGGAAGCCGAACATGATGACGATCGCATGGGGCGGAATCTGCTGTTCACAGCCGCCCTGCGTCACTATCTCCCTGCGCAAGGCGACGTACACCTATGGGTGCATCCAGGAGCGCAAGGCATATACCATCAACATCCCTTCTGCCGCGCTGGTGAAAGAGGTGGACTATGTCGGCACCACTTCGGGGAAACAGGTCGACAAGTTTGCGTCGACGAAACTCACCCCCGTTCGAAGCGACCTCGTTGACGCTCCGTACATCAAGGAGTTCCCCCTGGTGATCGAATGCAGGGTGCTCCACACGCTGGAGATCGGGCTTCACACGCAATTCGTCGGCGAGATCATGGACATCAAGGCCGAAGAGTCGGTGCTCGATGAACAGGGAATGCCGGATATGCAGAAGCTCCATGCGCTCGTTTTTGACACAGGGCAAGGCGCCTACTGCGGCATTGGCGAGCGCATTGGCAAGGCATTTTCGATCGGGAAAAAGGAATAACCCATGTCAAAGGTCATGATCCATCCCGCCAGTTATGAGAATGTCCGTCAAGCCGTGGACCGGGCATTTGAACTATTCCCCATCACTGTCTCGGGGAAAAAAGTCCTGATCAAGCCCAATGTGCTCCGAAGCTCGGAAACAAAGGAAGGCATCGTCACCAATCCTGCAGTTCTTCGCGCTGTCGTGGAAAAGGTGGAGACCATGGGCCCCGCCTCCCTTATTGTGGGAGACAATCCGGGCCTTTTCAGTTACGGCGCGAACGAGGAGAGCTTCACGAGAACGGGCCTGATGGAAGCAGCCAGCGGCTGGTATAAGAACATCGGAAATGATTCCCAGAGGGTCGCTTTCAATCCCAAGTACATGCCCTTTGTGAGCGTCTCGCGGGACATTCTGGAAGCCGATGTCATCATCAGTCTGCCGAAATTCAAGACTCACGGTCTGACCGTTGTGACCGGGGCTATCAAGAACAGCTACGGTTTATTGCCAGGCGCCCAGAAAGCCATGCTGCACAAGGCCGCCGGCAACCCGGCGGATTTTAATGAAGTGATAGTAGAGGTATTCAGGCTCAGAGTGCCGGACCTGTTCATCGTCGACGCAGTGGTCGGGATGGAAGGCAACGGGCCGGCCTCCCCCGACCTCAGACATATCGGCGTGATCCTCGCCTCTGACAATGCTGTTGCCGTCGATTCCGTCATCGCCACGATGATGGGATGCGACCCGGGGCGGCTGCGTTTCCTCCAGAAGGCGAAAGAGGCGGGCCTGGGCGACTACGACCTCAGCGCGATCGAGATCATCGGGGAGCTGAAACGGCTGCCTGATTTCAAGCTCCCCCCGCTTGGCGGCGAAGCGATATTCCGCAACGAGGCCATGCAGTCAATGATCCATAATCGGGCGATCCTTCGTCCTCAGGCGGATCCCGGAAAGTGCACGAGCTGCGGCACCTGCGTTGATCATTGCCCGGTATCGGCTCTATCCATGGTTGCGAATGTCCCTCGGGTGAACGCCGACGCCTGTATTGCGTGCTTTTGCTGTCAGGAGATGTGTCCTGAGAAAGCCATTGCGCTGCGATGAACAAGAAAAATATTCGGTCACGAGAGACATTATTATGGTAAGTTCCATTCTGGAATCAATGCACCTTCGCCGTCTCCGCGTCGCCTTTCCGTGATCGCGGCGGTACTTTCTGCGATTATGCGCTCGCAATCAATTGCGAAAATGTATGGATAACATGTGGTAATAAACGCCTGATGCTGTGTACTGGATTATTTATTCTCCACGGAGGTTCTCAATGAGAGTATCTGAAATGATAAAAAATGCACTCGATGAAAAAGGATTTAAAAACCTCAAAGACGCTTCTAAGGCGTTGGGGATCAGCTCGGAGCTCCTGCGCGTCACTATTCATAAAGGACATATTCCGAAAGATGATACGCTCACGATGATCGCAAGGAATCTGAACCTCGATACGTCCACGCTTATTCTCGCAGCGCACCAGGAAATAGTACCCGACGAGGTCAAAAGCTATTTTCTTGTTCCTTCACAAGCCAAATTCAACCGGGGCAAGCGTAAATATCCTCTTTCCGAAGAGCAGACCTCTTATCTTGATAAAGTCCTGAACCTTGATGAGATCATGATGCTGAGAAAAATGCGGCAGGTAACCGATGAGGCGCGGATGCAGATAGCAGGCTATGTAGACTTCATGTATGGATCGAAGAGGAGCGGCTGAATGATTTCGTCCTGATAAAGCAGGACCAACAATTAAAAAGAAATATAGATAATTTTATCCCGCTGAGAGCGCTACTTCCTGAAGTCCGCAACGATCGCATCATTTGGAAATTGCATGCATCTGGTATTATCGGCATGAGGTCCACTCGTTCGAGTCCATTATGGGGAGCCAGGCATGATTCGAACCAAAACAACCGGCGTCATCATTGAAATGACAAAAGGACGAACCTATGAACCCTGGATTTGACCTGTCCTCAGCCTTTCAGCAACTCAAAGGTATCTCCGTCGCATTATCGTTGACAATCTTTGCAGCTTTTATTTTATGGATCTTTTCATTGATCGATCTGCTCAGGAGCGAATTTAAAAGAGATATTAATAAACTTGTTTGGTTCTTTACTATTACAATACCCGTGCTCGGGCCTTTACTTTACATTTTCATCGGAGATGATCAAAAAATAGAAAAGGAAGTAGAAGATGACGACGCCCCTCACCGGAGGCGGCGAACATGAAATGGCGGGAGCTGGCTGCGACTTGGCTTTTCTCGTCCTTGTCAAAACAAAGACATACTACACTTGCAGGCGCCGCCAGGATAGACATGATCCGTAAAGGGGTGTAGAATCGCATTTGAAGTTTGCGTCCTGCGCTTCTTCCTGAAGCCTGCCTGCGAATGCTTTTTAACATGAGCGCATATTTCACATCGCAGTGCAATATCCTTTCTGGATTCTGCACTCGTCCTAGATGCAGTGGTGATGTAACCTGCATGTAGTATTTCACATCATCTGTCACTCATAGACGGATTTGCAGAGATATCCGAACTGGTATAATCAAGTAGTAGGGCAATGCAGTTCAGAAAGTAAAGAGATCGCCATGAGGACCGACCGGAAGAGTCTGGTAGTCGCCATTGTAATTCTAATAACGGTGGCCCGCGTGGGCGTGGCTGCTGAACTCTACACCGGCTCCATAATCGACGCACATAGCCATCTTGGAGCATCGTTCGATTGGGATACGATGATCCACGTTATGGATCTCAATAACGTCTCGCGGCAGATTGTCATGGCGCGATATTATCCCGGCCCGGCTGGCTCTGCCGACCGGCCTGGAAACGACGACCTTGCACTGGCGCTGGCGAGCAAATACCCCGGCCGTTTTATTTCTCTTGTTGGGATGCAGAGGCCGGAACTCACGGGTGCGAGCAAGTGGCTCAATCCCGATGATGCCATCCTGAGGCTTCTGAAAGAGACTGAGGAAAAGCTCGCTACGGGTCGCTTCTGGGGCATCGGCGAGGTCATGGTGAAGCACTTCGCCTACTCATCGGGGCCACATGCCGAGCAGGAAAACCCGATTTATTCCTCCTTCATGCAGAGCCTGAGCAGGTTAGCCTCCCGCTTTGACGTGCCCATCGTCCTTCACATGGAGGGCGCACCGCGTCTTGTCGAAGACTTTGCCCGCCTCCTCCGGGAAAACCCCAGGGTCCGCTACGTATGGGCGCACAACTGCGGTCGCAGCAAGGCATCCCTAATCCGGGCCATGCTGGAGAATCATCCGAACCTGTATTGTGACCTTGCCAACATGACCAATGTGGGAAAGACGGGTTACGGCATCGGCTGGCCGCGGATGGAGGAGTACACAGCATTGATAGAGAAGGATGGCATACTGTTTCCGGAGATGCGCGAGGTGTACGAAGCCTTCCCGGACCGCTTCATGATCGGCATGGATGTGGCACACGCACCTGGCATGAACCCCGAGAACTACGGGCGACGTGTTCAACGCTTCCGCGAGCTCCTTGCACAACTTAAGCCACAAACCGCCGCCGCGTTTGCCCAAAGCAACGCCATAAGAATCTTTAAGCTGGACCGGTAAGCGTGATGACGTCCTGGAACTATGATCCTCGGCAAGCTCAAAAATAAAAAAACA
>DATIZR010000098.1 GCA_035516965.1 Nitrospirota bacterium | reverse complement strand
CAGGGAGGCAGGGTGCCATCGCTGAAGTCGTCGGAGAAGAGCACGGTGCTGGTGATGGCGAGGCCGATCTGTCCGCTGACGCTGGTGTCGATGCCGCTTGCTGAACTGTAGCGCGTTGCATCGGACCAGAGGGCCTGGCCCGACCCGCCTATCCAGTTGGTCTGGGTCCAGGTCACGGCCTGAAGACTGTTGATCGTAAAGGTTTGAGCGTTGGAGGTTCCCCCGCCCGGCGCGGGACTGAACACGGTCACCGAGGCAGTCCCTGTTGTTGCGATGTCCGCGGCCAGGATCGCTGCGGTCAATTGGGTATCAGACACATACGTCGTGGCGCGGTTCGACCCGTTCCATTGCACGACTGAGTTTGTCACAAAACCGGTGCCGTTCACGGTAAGCGTGAAAGCAGTACCGCCCGCCGTACCGGATGACGGGCTCAGGCTCGTCGTCGCCGGCAAAGGATTATTGCTTGACACCAGGGCCGCTGATGGCTCAGATGCAGCGTACTTTCTTACCGTCACGTTGTTGAACTCTGCCACCGTGTTCTGCTCTCCATAGAGAGCCACCGCTCCTGACCCGAACTGCGAGGACGAGGTTTGAAGCATCAGTGCGTCATCTTTGTACACATCGAACGAATTTCCGTGTGCCTTTACCGTAAGCTTGTACCACGTATTGGTGTTGACCGTTCCCGTAGCCGCGCTTGCAAGCGTGGCGGCACTTCCGTTGACCCAGTTGTATACATACAGGTTGTTGGTCGAATCGAGATCCTCATACAGGTTGACGGAATAAAGGTTGTTCACGTCAAGGGCCCGCACGCCCAGGCCCCACAGCCTGCTGCTGAGCAGCTTCCCATACGCATCCAGGATATAATCGCCGCCCTGGTAGGAAGAAAGAAGAATCTGCCTGGCACTGCTCCCGATGGATCCCTTGGCAACGTTCCCCGTGGTGCCATCCTGCTGGACATCGGTGACGACGGTCCATGTGCCGCCGCTGGCTGTCCACCTGCCTGGATCTATCGCCTGATTGCTGAAGAGCAGCCTACCCGCATTCAGATCAGCGACCCGGTGCTCTATGGTCCAGGCGCTCCCCGACCACTTGCAGTAGTAATCGTGGAGCTCTGTTCCGATCACATGCTGGAAGTTGCAGGCAGACCCGTTGGCCAGAATCGGGTTCCCGGGCAGCAGGGAGAACCCGCTGGTGGGCGAGACGCTGGAGTAAATGAGTGTATCCCACAGCCCGGCGCCGTCCCTGCCCTCCGTGGAGAGAAAATAGGTGCCGTCTCTATAGAGCATGTTCGGAGCCGCCAGCGTAACATTGGACGACAGTACGACAGTATCCGGACCGGCATCCAACCCATCGGGTGTGGCAGCGCTTCGCGCATGGATCTCCCATAATGATGTGCCGTCGCCACGGTACCAGTAGATATAATACTTCCCGTCGTTGGGATTAAGAAAGAGGTTGGGATTCTGGTTCGCGTATCCGGTCTGAGGTGATACGATGGTCTTCACATCAACGAAGTTGACGCCATCAATGCTTTCTGCAAGGTTGATATAGCTGGTGGCGCAGAAATCTTTGGTATAGAGCATGTAAAAGGTGCTCCCAACCTTCTGGACCGACGGCCATCTCCCGTTCGTGAATGGGCTCTGGTTCAGCCTTATGGGGTTGTTAGAATCCTTGGTCCAGGTGTTCAAATCACTGCTGTATGCCAATCCGACACCTCCCGGATCACAAGAAGTGGGATTTGCCGGAGGAACGGCGTCCTGAAGGGCATAGTACCCCCAGTAGGTATGGCCTCCGCTGCTGTTCTGGATGACGCTCAGCGTGTGCGGCGCCGTGGCCTCCCATGCCTGGTCCTGCACCAGCACGGTCTGGGGGTCTCCAAGCTTGTAATAGCCGGGCACCGAGGTCCCCGTGGCTCCCGAGTCAAAATCGTCAAAGAACTCGAACGTGGTATTGCCATTCGAGGTGCTGACCGCCGACGGATTGCCGTAATACAGGTACAGGGTCGCTCCGTTCGTGGGGATCGAGGGCACTTTCACCCAGAGGCCGGCGCTCCTGTTGACCGGGTCCCACTTCTCGATCCAGAAGGAAACGAGCGTGACGCCGTCATCGGTCGTGAAGCGAAGATCCGAGCCCGTCGCGCTTGCACTGGCGAAGTCGAACGTGGCGTCGAGGCTCAGGTGAACCTGGAAATTGCTCAACGCCGTTCCCCCGGGGTTCGTCACCGTTACACTGTTCCGGGAACTCCAGGCCGGATCGAGCCACGCGGCATGAGCCGCTCCCGGGGCTGACAGATGCAGCGATACCATCGAAATCAGAAGCCATCCCGCGATCAATATGTTCTTTTTCATGATCATTTCCCTCGTACGAACCCGGACCGGTTAGAGAAGCACCAGCGCATGTGTGCTCGTTCAAGAAGAAGCCGAAATAAGAAACACTGAGATGCAGCAACCAGGGAACGGTTCAGCGGCTCACCATGAACCCAAGCCGTCTTACCAGCATCAGTCGCAGCGTGTTGATGATCGTCCGGCCGACCTTCATGCTGGAACTTCCCTTCTTGAAGTCGTACCGCAAGATCATCGGGACCTCCCCGACGATCGGATCGAACCGCCTGAGCTTGATAAGGATGTCGGACATGCACTGAAATCCCTGCTGATCGACGAATTTATCGCCATATTCCGCAAAAGCCCTGCGGAGCAGGTCAGCCCGATAGGCCCGGAAACCGCACGTGTAATCCCGGGTCCCTTTCATGGGGAAGACGGTTCGCATCATCATGCTGGCTCCCACGCTCGTAAACCTTCGCAGCCAGCTCAATCCGACCACCCGCGCGCCATCCCTGAACCGCGAGGCGATGACGAGGTCGTGGCCTTCGAGCACCTTCTGCACCATCGCGGGAATCAGCCCAGCGGGCTGCGTATTGTCGGCGTCCATGGTGATAATGATGTCCCCCGGCCCCGCTTCGTCCGTCGCTTTCCGGAGAGCGTCCCTGATGGTCGGACCCAGGCCCTGATTCTTCTCATGCACCACGATCTTCAGGGGGATCCTCTTTGCATAGTCCTTCAGGATATTCCGGGTCTGATCAACGCTGCCGTCATCCACAACGACATAAAGGCGATCGAACCCATAGCCCAGCGCCATGCCGAGGACACTCTCGAAGGTGTCCAGCAATGCTCCTACATTGAGGGCCTCGTTATATGCGGGAAGCGCAATGATTATCCTGGGTCTGCTCATGGGAAAACCTCCTTCCCGACGGCTCGCTGTTCTGTGAGGGCCGTTCGTCATCCCTGGAGTCCTGTCCGGCCGCTGCCATCAAAGGCGCGTTCCAGCACCTCGATAATCCTCTTTGACGCCAGGCCATCACCGTAGGGATTATCGCCCGTCGCCATGCGGCTGTAATGATCGGGATCGTTCAGCAGGGCGAAGGCCTCGCGAACGATGGTTTCCCGGGACGTTCCGACGACCCTGGTCACCCCCCGGTCCACACCCTCGGTGCGCTCCGTGACTTCCCTCATCACCAGTACCGGCTTGCGAAGAGAGGGCGCCTCTTCCTGAACTCCGCCGGAATCGGTAAGAATGAAGAAGGACCTGCTCATCAAGTAGATCATGGCGGGATAGTCCACGGGTGCGATCAGATGAATGTTCTTCCTGTTGCCGAGTATGCGAAATACCGGTTCCCTGACGTTGGGGTTGAGATGCACAGGGTAGATGATTTCAACCCGTTCGTCCAGGGCTATCTCTTGCAATGCATGGCATATGTTTTCAAAGGGGCTTCCAAAACTTTCCCGCCGGTGTCCGGTCACCAGGACGATCTTTTTCGAAAAGTCGATATTCTTGAGCGCAGGGTTGTCCCGCTCCACGCTCATGGTGTTTACTTCCTTCAGCCCCATAAGGAGCGCATCGACGACGGTATTGCCCACGACATGGACCTTGTCCGGGGGTATGCCCTCTTTGCGCAGGTTGGCCGCGGCCCGCTCGGTGGGCGCGAAATGATAATCGGAAAGATGGGTCGCCAGGACCCGGTTGACCTCTTCGGGATAGGGGGAGAACCGCACATGACTCCTCAGGCCCGCTTCGATATGAGCGACGCTGATCCGGTGATAGAACGCGGTGAGCGCGCCGACCATGGTTGTCGTTGTGTCGCCCTGCACGATGACCAGGTCCGGCTTCACTTCCCCCATCACCGCGCCGAGGGACCGCAGGGTGCACGACGCAAGGTCGTGGAGCGTCTGGTTCGGCTGCATGAGATGAAGGTCAAAGTCAGGGACCAGGTGGAAGAAATCCAGGACCTGCTTCAGCATTTCCTGGTGCTGGCCCGTGGAGCACACGTGGGTCGTAAAGCGGTCCGATGCCCTGGCCTGATGGATAAGGGGCGCCAGTTTTATGGCTTCCGGCCGCGTTCCGAATATGAAAAGGATCCTTGGCATGTTTTCTCTGCTCTCCTCCGGCATGCGACGCAGCTCCTTCAATAGCCCCGCTCCAGGTTTGCTTTTTTAATGCTGCGGACATTGATCAGCATCAGGACGGCGCCGATGGCGCCGGGAAGCACGATCAAGGTCAGGTTCACGATCATCGATGCCGCCAGCGTCACATGTTTCTGAATACCAACCCCTCCCAGCAGCTGCACCATGAGCGCGTCTGCGGACCCCAGCCCCGAAATGGATATGGGGAGCATGCGGAGTATGTTGATCATCGGAGCTATGGCAAAGGTATATCCCATCCCGATGCGGGCCCCCACGGCCCAGACGGCAAGAAAATACATGAGGTTCGTGATCATCCATCCCACGATGGAAATGAAGAGGGCGCCAAAAAAGGTCGGCAAGCTCATATGGAAAGAACGCACGAGAAGGTCGACATCAAGGTCCCGGTTCAGCACTTTCTTCGCAAGCACCGCCAGCATCTTCCACAGCCAGCGGACGGGAACCAGGAGAATGACGCCGGCGGGAACGGTCAGGGCCGTTGCCAGGAGGGCGAGCCTCGTATCCCCGCAGATAAATCCCCCGATCGCTCCCAGCAGGAACAGCGAGAAGAGCGCCACAAACTTATCCGAGAGCGAAGTCGCCAGCATCTCCTCTTTATGGCCGTACTGCTGCCAGCCGTAATAGCTGCGGACCACGTCGCCCGCGCTGGCGGGAAGGAAGAGGTTCAGGGCCATGCCGATGAACGTTGCGTTGGTAATGGACGCCAGGGAGACCGGGATCCCCCTGCGAATCAGCAGGTAATACCATCTCCATGCCCGGGCAAGGACGGCCGGGACCATGATGATCGTAATCAAAACGACCAGGACGGAGCTGGAACGCCTCAGGGAATCAACCAGCAGTTCCGGCGATACCATCCGGAACAACCACCAGAAGCAGGCGATAGAGCCCGCTACCTGGATCAGAAATCGGGAGCGACTATTCATCATGGCTCACCCGGAGAAAAGGATCCCCTACCTGAATTGATACACGCTTATCTCACCGAACTGCTGCGTTGAGACGAGACCCCTCTTTTGCGCTAGAGCGTTGAACACGAGTGCATGCTGGTCGAAGAGATCTTCCCTCCTCGTAACCAGCCAGACGGGCGATCGTCTTGCGATCGCCCCGTCGATCGCGGGAATATCGGAAGTCCTGATCTGTATGGCCTTGAGACTGTCCGAACCGAGCCGCTCCGGATCGAGTGCCGGGTGCAGGAAATCGGACAGGGGGAACGGCATAGGGACGATGTGGAGGCTGCCGCCGGTCATGCGGTCCGCGTAATAGGAAAAGGGGATCTCGATATTGTTCGGAACGAGCAGCACGACATCTTCCCGTGCATCCCGGGCCACGGTCTGCGCGACCCTGTCCCAGGGCTCCTTCCCCGCCTTCTCGTGGTTCCCGTAATAGGTGTAGTTCCATTTGAGGAACAGGAGCGAGAACAGGACCATGATGAGCGCGCGTTTTCGCGGACCCGGCACCATCATGATCCCTGCGGCGATGGCCAGGAAAAAGGGCACACTCACATAAATGAGCGTCCTCGCAAGAAAGATGGGCCGAAACAGAACGCTGAACAGGAGCGCCATAAGGATGGGGCCCACGGTCGACCCAAGCAGGAGAAGGGCGATATAAGGACCGGAGCGTCTCCGGATATTCAGCAGCCCCGCCGCGGCAAGGATGATGAGCAGTGCAAAGGCCGTCATCTTCACGAGGTCGTTTACCGAGGCGGTCCATGAGATCGAATGCCCAAGCAGGAGCAGGACAACGGTATTCACGACGGACGGGACAGTCGGCGCCGGTATCGGAAGGCTCGCGCTCCTCGTCTGGGGTATCAAAAAGACCAGGTACGGCGCCCACAGAAGGAAAGCCACGGCGCCTGTCGTCGTCATATTGACGAGGAACGTTCTATTGAGCCGCAGCTGCAGGGAGAACCATGCCAGCATGATCAGGAAGAGCGTGAAGATGTACAGGACCGCGGTATTGTGGAGCCACAGCGTGAAGGGCACCGCAACGATGACGGTCGCCCATGCCAGCATCACAGGCCATCCGCTTCCCGCAGCGGGGCACGGCTTCCGGCCGGACGAGCTCCCGAACAGGGGCTCGCAGGCTTCAGCCGGGTGGCGCATGATCCAGAGCACCGCGCAGAGCGTCAGCGTTGTGCCAAAGGTGAGCATCGCGTATTGCCGCGCCTCCTGGGCATACTGGATCTGCACGGGAGCCACGGCGAAGAGGAGCGCCGCCATCGCGCCTATCCACTCTCCGCCGATGGATTTCCCCAGGAGCCTGCCGATCAGGTAGACCAGGGGGATGCATCCGATGCTCATGACCGCGGACAGGCTCCTGAGGCATGCTTCACTCGATCCGAACACGCTCTTCCAGAGCTTCAGGATCGTGTAATACAGGGGCGGGTTCGTTTCGAACCGGGGGACAACGGTCCAGAGCTCCGCTATCGTCCTGCCCGAGAACCAGTGACTGAAGGCTTCGTCGAGCCAGAGCGGCTGTCCCCCGATCTGATGGAACCTGAGGAAGCAGCCGAGCGCCAACGAGAATGCCAGCACGTATCGATATCCGGTCTGACCTCCGTTCGCCATGGCGATGTCACGGGAATTCATGCTCTTCTCCGGCTGCCCGCAGATGTCAAAGCCCCAGGTACCGGGCTATGATGTTCTTCTGGATCTCCGAGGTACCGGAATACAGCGTGCCCCCGACGGCATCCCGGAGATCGCGTTCCACTTCGTATTCCGTCGCATACCCGTACCCGCCGTGGATCTGTACGGCATCGAGACAGGACTGCACCCACGCCTCGCTCAGGTAGAGTTTTGCAATGGCGGCTTCCATGGCGGCCTTCCCGCGGGCCTGTTTCATCCATGCCACCTTGTATAAAAGGAGCCTGGCGGTCTCCATCCGGACCTTCATGTCCACGATCTTGTTGGCAATGGCCTGGTACTTCGCGATCGATTTGCCGAATTGCTTCCGTTCCTTGGAATACTTGATGCATTGCTCCAGCTGCCGCTCCATGCCGCCGAGCAGACTGGCCATGATGCAGCCCCGCTCCCACTCCACGGTGTCCTCGAAGATCGCCGCGCCGTTGCCCTCCCTGCCGAGGCGGTTCTCGACGGGCACCTTGCAGTCCTCCAGGATCAACTCGGCCATGGGTACGGTCCTGAGCCCCATTTTCTCGATATCCCGGCCCACGCGGAAGCCGGGAAAATCCTTCTCAATAAGAAAGGCGGTAACGCCCATGAACCCCTTGCGCTTGTCGACGGTCGCAAACACCACGAACAGATCGGAAACCGGCGCCGAGGTGCAGAAGGTCTTCGTGCCGTTCAGGACATAATGATCGCCTTCCAGCTTTGCCGTGGTCGTCATGCTGAAGGCATCGGAGCCCGCGTTCGGCTCCGACACGCCGTTCCCCCCGATCAGTTCGCCGCTGCAGAGCCGGGGAAGATATTTTTCTTTTTGTGCATCCGTGCCGAACCTCAGGATCGGCATCTGTACGGTCCACATCTGACCGTTGATCGCGAAGAGCAGGCCGCTGTCCTTGCACCCGTACCCCAGTCCTTCCATCAGGAGCATGGTGCTGAAAATGTCGGTGTTCAGTCCCCCGTACTGCTCGGGGAACGCGGAGCCCTGGATGCCGAAATCCGCGCACTTTTTCCAGAGATCACGGGAGAAGATGCCGCCGCGGTCTCTTTCAATGACATCGTCGTTCAGCGACTTTTGAGCAAAATCGATTGCGCTTTTTTTGAACTCCAGCTGTTCTTCACTGAATTCGAAATCCACAATGCCACCTCCTTCTGCATTCCTGCTGCGCGAGCATTATCGATGGGGCCCCGGAAACTGCCCCCAGGAGGAACGGTTGGCTTCTGCCGTCGGGAAGGTCCGTATCCGTACCGGACCATGCCCGCGGCCTACTTGCTCTGCATCTTCTGTTCGACAAACCTGACCATGCTGTTCAAACTTTGAAAATTCTCGGGGACCACATCCTCGTCCTGCACCTTGATGCCGTGGCTTTTTTCCAGAAATACCACCAGCTTCAGGATCCCCATGGAATCGATGATTCTTTGTTCGAGCAGATCCTCATCAGGGTCCAGCGACTTCTTGCCGAGATCACCGGCAATTTCCGAAAGAAGGAACTTTTCTATGTTGGCTGACGTCGTCATGGAACACCTCCTTATTTTGCTCTGAATGTGCAGGCTCTCTTTGCCAAAGTCTTTTTCTCTGATCGAACCTGATCCGCGCGACCCGGGTTTGCCGCTGCCTACACGCCTTCGGGAAAGCCTCCAAAGGATTCAATGGAGGGCCCCGGCCGCCATGATCCCCTCACCATCAGGATATTGAGGCAATAGAGCTTGAAACCCGATGCCTGGAGGGCCCTGACCAGCAGAGTATCCCTGGCCATGACGCGCGTCTGACACGGCCGCCCGCTGAAGACCGCTGCTGCATGCTCAAAGAGGCGCCGGGCCACCTCTTCTCCCTCGGCGACCAGCGGGCCAAGCTGCACAAAGCGTGCGCCCGGAAGGCACGCCAGAAATCCGAGGATCTGCGCTCCTTGCCGATAAACAAGGATCTTGCCCCACTTGACATAAAATGCAAGGTCTGACCGGCGGGCCAATTTGCTCCTGGGAGCGTCGTAGGCCGCGACCGCATCGAGATCGTTCGCTGTTCCTTCATTGATCGTGCCGTCCGCACCCGTTCCCGTTCGTATGCCGGCGCTCAGAACAAGGTCCAGCATGTCTGCAACCGGCGCGAAATCGAGGGAATAGTACAGAGAGAAGGATGCAGGATTGAATGCTTCCTGGAAGAGTCGTACGCTCTTGAGGCCTTCCGCCCTCGCGAGAAGAGCGTTCATCAACAGTCGTCCGATCCCCTGTCCCTGGAATGAGGGATCAACGGCAACGGGCCCGACGCCTCCCTGCTCGCCCCTTGGATTGAGACAACAGATGCCCACCGCCCGGTCCTCGACCTCGGCGATCAGGATGTCAGCCGGCGCGTGACGGAGCATGGCCCAGGCCCAGGACGTTCCTTCCTGGGCGTTCTGCATTCTCGGGGCGTAGCCACGCTTCGATGCGTTTGCCGTGTACGCATTGAAAAGAATTTCCCCGACCCGGTCCAGGTCCGCTCGTGCCATGTTCCGTATCCGGGCCGTCACCGGGGCCGCCGGGGCATGGAGCGCAGGCTGATCCTGATGCTGCAGCGGAGAAGGCTCTCCGACCGATTTTATGTTGTCATCCCTGGTCATCGAGAGTGATCCATCCCGGCATTCGGGGACAGGGCCCGGCAGGGATACCCTACTCTTCCGCCGTGCCGTCCCGCGCCCTTCGGGCTGCTCCTTGATCTTGTTACCGGGGCTCGAACCCCGGCGATGTTCTGCGCGCCCGCACCGGCCACATCATCCATGTCCTCAGCTCATCGCTCCGCTTCGGATGCAGCTCGGGCGGGGGATTCAGATACACCCCTTTTTCACGGGTATCTCTGGTGATCGATACGCCGCTTCCAATGAGGCACTCGCCGGCCACCGTGACTTCCTGATTCACGGTCGCGTTCGCTCCGATGAAGCTGTATTTTTCCACCGTAACGCCCCCCAGCAGAACAGCTCCGGGAGCGATGAAGCAGTGATCCTGTAATACCGCATGGTGTCCGATGATCGCGCCGGATGCAACAATCACATTATTGCCGATCTCGGCAAAGGGGCCGATGATGGCTTTTTCCATGACAATGCAATTGTCGCCGATAACGAGACCCGGGTACGACGTGGCCGTGGAACTGAGATGAGTGATCAGCCGGTATCCCTTGGCTTTCGCCTGCACGTACTTTTCCTCTCTCAGCCTGTTCACCCGTTGAAAACTGAGGGGAACGCTCATCCGGTACTCCGAGGGAGGAAAAGCGGATTCAACGGTCTCGAAGGGGACGACGGGCAGGCCGAACATCGTATCTTCCCGCAGGTATTTACGGTCGACGGTAAATGCGGCCACTTCGTAGGGGGAGTCATGGGTCAGGAGAGCGTAGATATGCTCGGCAAACACGCTGTTCCCGAAAACAATGACCTTGACCTTTTCCATTTCTGATTTCCCTTTCACGGGGCGATGACACCGGGAGCCGTTTTCCGTCACGCCTCCTGGTGTTCCCGGCACAGGGTCCTGATCCCTTCATCTTCACCAAGGTATTCCGTTGACCATCGCAGCACGGGCTGGACAACGCCCGGCTCCCTGCCGTAATAGGTGCCCTGTCTCTGTCGCAGGTCAAGGATGTCGAAGGACACGCCGCTCTCATGGCTGTAGATCACATTGCTCGTGTCCTTGACTACCAGCACCACAAAGCGATGGGAACCGCTGTTCAACAGGTCATTGGGAAAATGGCATACGCTGCGAAAGAGTCCCGCCGGCATGGGACTACGGTCATTCAAGCTGCCTGTGGTAAACGCAAGTATTCCTTCGGAGGTATACAGATGCAAGGTGATGTGCAAGTGAGCATCGGCAATCAAATTCCAGTATTCAACTTCCACAACGAACGGCGTCTGCATGGTAAGGGGGTCTGACTGGCGGTCGTCCTGACGGCGCACGCGCACCCGGTGGATCCGCACCAGATCGTTGCCCGGCGCCTCATGGATGTCATCCCATACCTCTTCGGACTGACCCTGACCATTCCCGGTCCTCGCAAGGTACCGCGCCACGACCTGCGCCGGCGGACCGTCCTCCACGATCCTTCCTCCGTCCACCCATAACACCCGGCCGCACAGGCTGTTGACGGCGACCATATTGTGGCTGATAAAGAGGACCGTCCGCCCTCCTTTTGCCGCATCGCCGATCTTCGCCAGGCACTTTTTCTGGAAGGCGGCATCACCGACGGACAATACCTCGTCCACGAGGAGGATCTCGGGCTCGAGATGAGCCGCCACGGCAAAGGCCAGGCGCACGTACATGCCGCTGGAATAGCGCTTCACGGGCACTTCCAGAAATTTTTCGACCTCGGAAAAATCGACGATGGAATCGAAGTGCCGGCGGATCTCGTCCTTCTTCATGCCGATGACGGCGCCGCTCAGGTAGATGTTTTCCCTGCCGGTCAGCTCCGGGTGAAAGCCGGTGCCCACTTCCAGCAGGGAGCCGACCCGTCCGAAGATCTCGGCCCGTCCGGAAGTGGGGACCGTGATCCGGGAAAGTATCTTGAGCAGGGTGCTCTTCCCCGCTCCGTTCCGGCCGATGATTCCGACGATCTCGCCCTGCCTGACCTCGCAGGAAACGTCTTTGAGCGCCCAGAACGCATTCTCATCCGGACGGGGCCGTCCGGCCTTCGAGAACAGGGATTTCACACCGCTCGCGACCTGTTCGCGAAGGCTGTCGTAACGGTATCTGGCCGCCGCGATCATATACCGCTTGGACAGGTTTTCGGCTCGAATCGTGATATCGCTCATGCAAGTGACCTCGTGAACTGCCATGCCCGACCCGTTCCCCGGGAGACGATTGCTGTTTTGCCCGTCTCTTGGAGGTCGCGGCATCAAATAATGTCTGCGAAGGTCTGCTCCATCCGCTTGAAGTAAACGATCCCGCCCATCAGCAGCGCCAGTACCACCGATGAGCTGACCGCGATCACCATGAAATCCGGAGTTCCCTTCCCGAGCAGCGCCCAGCGAAAGCCCTCGATCACCCCTACCATGGGGTTCAGGCTGTAGAGCGGGCGCCATTTCTCCGGGATGACGCTGACGGGGTATACGACGGGCGAGGCGTACATCCAGACCTGGCTCATGAAGGGTATGACATAGCCTACGTCCCGGTACCTCACATTGAGGGAAGAGAGCCAAAGCGTCGTTGCCATGGCCGTCATGAAGGCCAGGCCCATAAAGAGCGGCAGCGCCAGGAGATGCCACGTGGGCGCGACGTGAAACCAGGCCATCAGGACCAGCAGCATCAGGAACGAAAGAAGGAAATCCACTGCGGGTGCGGCCGTGGCCGCGAGGGGGAGCAGCAGCCGCGGGAAATAAATTTTAGTGACCAGGTTGGCGCTGCCCACCACGCTGTTCCCGCCCCGTGCAAGGACCTGCGAAAAGAACGTCCAGGGAAGCAGGCCGGCGAACGCAAAGACCGGATAGGGCACCCCGTCGGAAGGGATCCTCGCCATGACTCCAAAGATCAGGGTGAACATGATCATGGTGATCAGCGGCTGGATCACGGCCCAGCCGACTCCGATCGCCGTCTGCTTGTAGCGAACGATGATGTCCCGCCAGGCCATGAAGTAGAGCAGCTCCCTGAAGCGCCAGACCTCGCCTAGGTCGAGCTGGAATATCCCCGGGCGGGAAAGGATCACCCTTGAACTTCTGTCCATTGTTCTGCCTGCCACTGATTCCATATTACGCACCTCTTGTCCGGTGAAGCCCGGTACCGGCCCTGCCCCTGATGATCGCTGCATGCTTCTTCGCGGCCGCCGGCATCAGGCGATCGCCCGCTGAAAGCTGAAGGCTTCAACCTGTCCGCTCAGATGCCGGCAGATCCTCTCTTTGTCCTTCGTCGAAAGAAGGTGGTGGGTCGGCAGGGTGATAAGACTTTCGGCGATCTCTTTCGCGACGGGGTAATCTTGTCCGTTGAACTGGCAGCGGATCTCCGCGATCTCGTGTATCGGCGCGGGGTACAGAGGGCTTATGCCGAGGCCCTTTTCCCGCGAGAGCGAAAGGATCTTCTCCCGCATCTCCCTGTTCTTTACAACCAGGGGAAGCCTGAGATACGGAAGGCTTCCGTCCTGGACCTGCGGAAGCTTCAGTTCGTTCCGAAACCAGGCAGCATTCTCTTTCCGTATCCCGTTTGCCGCTTGAAGCCGTTCCCGGAATCCCCTCAGAAGGCCTGCGTGCATTCCGGTGAGCTTCTTCATCGGGAAATCCCTGTAAAATATCGTCTCCCCGAGCCTGAGATGAGGCAGCCCCGAGGGGAGCCAGTAGAGGGATGGATGGATGAAAATGCCAAGCAGGGCAGCCTTGACGAATTCCCTGATCAGCTGGGACATGCCGGGCTCTTTCAGGAGAGAGTATTCCTTCCTGATCGCGGCCGCGATGACCTTGGATTCCGTGACGATGATCCCGCCGGACCCGCACGTGATGTTCTTGCCCCTGCCCAGGCTGAAGAACCCCACATCGCCGATGGTCCCGAGCGGCCTGCCTTGGTAGGTCCCGCCCATTGCCTGGGCGGCGTCCTCCACGACAAAGACCCCTTTTCTTTTACAGAGACCGGTTATCCTGTCGAGATCCGCCGGAACACCGAAGAGATGGTCGGGGATGACACAGAGGGTATCTTCCGTAATGGCGTCATCAAGGAGTCTGCTGTTGAAGTCGAGCGTGACGGGGTCGATGTCGCAGAGCGAGACCTGCAAACCTGCCTTCACGATCGCCGAGGGAACGGAATAGCAGGTGTAAGCAGGGATGAGCACCCTGCCCTTCCCGGGAGAAACGGATTTCAGCGCTCTCAGGATCACGGTCAGCGCAGCCTTCCCGGAGGAGACGAAGAAGACATGCCTGGTGCCGAAGTATTCCCTGACATCCCTCTCCAGCCTCCGAAGATACCGAGCGCCGAAAAAGACGCCTGCCAGACCGTGAAGGAGGTCTGTTATCGCGATCGGTGCCGCGGCAGGGGGTAGTGTACGCCGTATCTGCATGAGGGAAGCAATCTGTCCTTTCGTTTTCATCAATAAGCTTCGCGCCGGATAAGGCGGCGCCCCGGTGCCCGTCGCATTGCGATCACGGCAGGTTCTTCACTATCCCCGGTCCGAGGATCCTCGTTACCATCACGGGCAGGTTCTTCCAGACCTGTATCGCCGTCCGGTATTTCGGATTATGAGGATTGAGCTCGGGCAGCGGTCCGCCGTTCCTCATCCAGTAATTCCAATGCAGTTGAACAGGAATAGCTCCCCACTGTTCCTTGAACCGGTAGGTACCGACGCCCCGTGTCGACCGGCCAAAATCAAAAATGCCGTAACCCTTCTCGGCGGCAAAAGTAAGGACAGACCAATAGAGCAGCATGTTCGGGCTGTAATGGTTGTAGCTCCTCAATGAGGATGCCCAGGGGATCTCCATGGTATCCTTGAAGCCGAGGAGAAATCCGGAAGCCGCGGGGTCTCCGAACTTTGTGTAGACCGTGCATATCCATGCGGTTCCCGCGAACGTTGACAGGATATTGCGAAAGAAGTCCTTCGAATAGACCGGCGTGCCGAGGTCCCGCATATTGGTGGAAAAAACATCGTAGAAGCTCTCCAGTTGCTCTTCTTTTCCGACCTCTGCGTACATCCCTTCCTTTTCGGGTCTCCTCACCTGGCTTCGGAGCTTCGCAGAAAATGAGTTCCAGAGCTCAGCCCGGTCTTTCGGCAGTTGCAGCCTCATTGACACTTTTTCCGTCCTTGCCGGCAAATTACTGCTGGAGTCAGGCCCCTGCCTCAATTCGATGTGGCTGGCCTTCCCGGCAAGAGCGATTTCAACGGCCTTGTTCAGCAGTTCCTCATGGATTTCCCTGCTGTCGGCGCAGATCCCCCCGTAATTGAAATACGGCAGGGATACCATGAAATTACCGAATAGAAAGCTCTTGAGATGGACCAGGGGGAGAATGCCGGTCACCTGTCCCTGCGTTTTCGATACCAGATAGTATGTCTTCTGTCCGAAACTCCCTTCAATGACATCCTTCCAGGCGGTCAGATGATAACAGGCGGAGAAGGCCGACTTCCTGACATATTCGTCCCAGAGACCCCGGTCTTCATTCTTCAACAATTCGATGGTCATATCGTTTCGCGGTCGACGCCTGCCCGGGCGAATCCTGAGGCGCTGGGGAAGCCATGGTGCAGATGAGAAGCCGAAAGCTCCTGAAAGTCGAATTCATTCAGCAGGGTGATAAGCTTCGGCATGGTGCTGCGGAGATTGATATAATGCCTCAGCTTTGACAACAGCCGCCCGTTCATACGCGGCTGGTCGGCATCAATCTCCCAGGGATGCAGGTAGAGTACTGCGGGTTCTTTCTCCTGCTCGTTTATCGCGGTAATGGCCCTCATGGTGAGTGCCAGCGGAAACAGCCGCAAATAACCTCCGCCGCCTATGGGTATGTTCTGGCTGAAGAGCTTATAGGTTGACGGCGGGAACTCCGTGATGGGCCCGCTGCCGGTCGTGATGCGATGCGGGAAACGGCCCGCTTCCGGCATGCCGTACCGGTCATGATGGACGGGAAATATGCTCGAGTCGTAGGTGAACCCCTCTTCGATCAAAACCTCCAGCGCCCAGAGGGTTTCTTTGATCACAGAAAAGCTCGCGGCCCTGTATCCTGCGACCCCGGTTCCCGTGATGTCCTCCAGGATCCGCTTGGCCTTACGGATATCTTCCCTGAATTCGAGCGGGGTTTGATCATAGACGAGTCGGTGATTATAGCCATGACACGCAATTTCGTGCCCTGCAGCATGGATCTCCCGGACCACGCCAGGGAATTGTTTTCCGACCCAGCCGAGCACAAAAAAGGTCGCCGTTACTCCCTGGGCACCGAGCAGTTCGAGGATCCTGCGCGTATTGCGTTCGATGCGGCTTTCAAAGGCTCCCCAATCCTCGAACTTGATGCTGTCGGCGAATGCGGACACCATGAAGTAATCTTCCACGTCTATGGACAGGAAGTTCGTGACCGGCTTCCCCGGCGTCTGGTCAATGCTGTTCATGGGTTGTGATCGCTCTTGAGGGCTCTCGGGCCGGCATGGTCTGCCATGACGGACCGGGCGAGCCGCGCCGAAGCGCGGCTACGCGACAAGCTGGCCCTCTGCACTGTATGCCTTCCTGTACCACTCAACGGTCCGTTCGATTCCCCGCACGATATCGTAGTCCGGCGCATAGCCAAGGTCCTGGATGGCGTTGCCGATATCGGCGCTGGACCTCTTGATGTCTCCCTGCCGCGCCGGTTTATGGATGATGGTCGACTGAGAGCCGGCGATCTGGGTGATGATGCCCGCCAGCTCGCGGATGCTGATGCTGTTGCCGCTGGCGATGTTAAAGCACCGGCCCGCGCTGTTCTCCGCCCTGAGCGCCAGCAGGTTTGCCTTTACCACGTCATCGACAAAGACGAAGTCCCTTGTCTGGGCCCCGTCCCCATCTATCGGGATCGGCTCGTTGCGTATGGCCTTTGTTATGAAGCTCGGCATGACTGCGGCGTAGCCCGAGGCCGGGTCCTGCCTGCGGCCGTAGACATTGAAATACCGCAGTCCCACGATCTTGATGTTATGGAGATCGCAGTAGTTTTTCGCGAGCATTTCCTTCGCCACTTTCGAGACGGCATAGGGTGAAAGGGGTTTCAGCGGCGTGTCCTCCCGCTTTACCGGCTCGGGCCCGTCTCCATAGACCGCGCAGGAGCTCGCGAAGACCACCCGTTTGCATCCGCTCTCCGCGGCGATATCGAAGAGGTTCGCCGTCCCCGCGACATTCACCTCCATGGTCTTTACCGGCTCCAGGATGCTCTTCACCACGCTGGGTATCGCCGCCTGATGCGAGATCCCGCTTATCTGATGGATCCTCATGATCGACCGCAGGATCCCGCTGTCCAGGATGCTGCCCCGGATAAAGGTGAAGTTCTTGTTCTGCAGCAGGTTGTCGATGTTCTCCATTCTTCCGCTGCTCAGGTCGTCAAGCACAACGACGCGGTACCCCTGAGCCAGTAGCGCCTCGGCGATATTGCTTCCGATGAATCCGGCGCCGCCGGTTACCAGTATTGATTCCATACGTTCCTCCTTCAATCATAGATGTAACAAATCGGTATTCCTGACAATGTCGCCGATGCTGTTAACGCACCGGCGCTTATTGCTTCAGGTTACGGACCACTCACGTTCAGGGGCTGTACAACATTCGGTGCCGCATTGTAGTTGCCGTTTCCGGCCTGCGAGGCGGTGATATTTGCTGTGCCTGCTCCCATGATCACCACAGTATTGCCGCTGATGGCCGCAACGTCCGTATTATCGCTGCTGTAGGTCACGGCAAGGCCGCTGCTCGCTGTGGCAGTAAGCGTGATGGGAGGATCGCCAACTGTCGCCGTCGACTGAAGACTGAAGGTAATCGTCTGGTCTGCCTTGGTAATGGTCAGGTTGGCGCCGTTGTACGTTATCACATAGTTGATGCCGGCACTGAGCGATCCTTGCTGGATCGCGTAGGTTCCAACGTTCTCGCCTCCCACACGGGTCAAAGCGCCGGTGAAGCTGTCGCCGTTTATCAGGCTGCCGCTCGTGATCGTGTAGGTCAGGGCAGGATCACTCGCTCCAAAGACCTTGCTCTTGGCATCAGCACTGACGGTAATGAGCCGGGCGGTGATACTCAGGTTGGCGCCGACATAGGTGAGGGCATAATTGCTGCCGGCGGAAAGAGACCCCTGCTGGATCGCGTAAGTGCCGACGGTCTCGCCTGCGACGCGGGTCAGCGCGCCCGAAAGAGTGTCGCTGCCTGCGAGGCTGCCGCTCGTGATCGTGTAGGTCAGCGCTGGGTCGCTCGCGCCGTAGGTCTTGGTCTTGGCATCGGCCGTAACCGTAATGGGCCGCACAGTGATAGTCAGGTTTGCAGTGTTAAACGTGATCTGGTAGTTGCTGTTGGCAAGCGATCCCTGTTGGATCGCGTAAGTGCCGATGGCCTCGCCTGTAACGCGGGTCAGCGCGCCAGAAAGCGTGTCGGAGCCTACCAGACCGCTTGTCGTGTAGGTGAACGCGGGATCACTTGCGCCATACACCTTGGTCTTGGCATCAGCCGTAACCGTAATGGGCTTGGCCGTGATGCTCAGATTGGCGCTGACAAACGTGATCTGGTAGTTGCTGTTTGTAAGCGAGCCCAATTGGATCGCGTAATTGCCAACATTCTCGCCTGCAGCGCGGGTCAGTGCACCCGAAAGCGTATCGCTGCCGACCAGGCTGCCGCTCGTGATCTGATAGGTCAAGGCAGGATCGACTGCGCCATAAACCTTGGTCTTGGCATCAGCGGTAACCGTGATAGGACGCGTCGCAACCGTGATCTGCACGTTCGCAGACGATCCCGTATAGTTGGCCGTGTCATTCGGCGTGAACGTGACCGAAAGGGTCTGGTTGGTTCCGGCATTCAGGATAGTACCCGAGGCCGGCGTATATACAAGATTGCCGGCGACGCTCGGCGTGGCATTCAGCTGAGTGCCGCTCAGCGCAGTGCCGTAGGTTATCGCAGAGGGATTCGCCCAGGTGACGCTGGTTGC
>DATIZR010000097.1 GCA_035516965.1 Nitrospirota bacterium | reverse complement strand
GTTATTGATGGGCCGGGAGCCGGTAGCCCAGAGATTCCCCGATGACCGCCCCGCTGACCGGTGATTCCCGCTCTACGAATCCCTGCTCTTCCAGGAATGCGATGATCGCGCGGGCGCTCGCTTCGGGGGAGTCACTCGTGGTATTGATGCGGATCTCCGGTGACTCGGGCGGTTCATAGGCATCGTCGACGCCGGTGAATCCCTTGAGGGTGCCCCGCCGTGCCTGGCTGTACATACCTTTTACATCCCGCGTTTCGCACACGGCCACGGGAGTGTCAACGAAGACCTCGATGAACTTTCCCTGTCCCATCATGGCGCGCACCTGGTGGCGGGCGGCGCAGTAAGGGCTGATGAGCGCGCAGATTGCCACGCCGTTGTGACGGACGATCTCCGCCGCTACAAATCCTACGCGCAGAATGTTCGTCAGGCGGTCTTCCTTGCTGAAACCGAGCCCCCGGGTAAGGTGGGTCCGGACCACATCACCATCAAGGAGCGTGACCTTCTTCCCGCGCGCCATGAGCATCGGCTCGAGGTGGTCCGCGATCGTTGATTTTCCCGAGCTCGGAAGGCCCGTGAGCCATACACAGAAGCCCTGATGCAACTTGGGAGGATTGGCCTCCCGGATGATCCTGGCTACTTCGGGATAGGTGAACCACTCGGGTAGCGGCTTCCCCTGGAATTCAGATTCCTCGATGATCCGTGTTGCCGAGACCCGAATGTACCGCTCCTTGCGAACCATCGCATGCTCCGAGATCTCATACCTGTTTCCCTCCGGCAGGTAGACCATTTCCCGCAGGGGGATCATACGAAGACCAGCTTCCTGCTCGAGATTGCGGTACAGTTCCTGGTCTGCGCGGGGGTATTCATGAAATGCCTTGCCGTGCGCATCGGGGAGCACGCAGTGCGGGTCGCTCCCGATAATGAAGTGACTTACGCCGTAGTTCCGGTTGATGATGCCCTGCCAGAGGCCGGCCCGGGGCCCTGCCAGGCGGACGGCGAGCGGCATCAGGTTCAGGAGCGTCCCGGAAGGATCATAGCGGCCCTCGATGAGGGCCTTGTAGCAGCGGATGCGCGAATAATGCTCCCCGTCGCTGTACCCTGTCGTGCCCGCAGCGGGGTTGATCAGGATCGATCCGTTGATCTGCTCGGCGACGGACTTGGTGAGGGCTTCGTGGGCCCGGTGCATAAGATGCCGCGGCTGGTATCCGGCGACGTTCGGCCGTCCCATGCGGGCAAGAAGACACCGTACCTCGGCAGGCGTCCTGCGGAGCGTGGGAAAGTCCCGGTGCCGGGGGAGGTTTACGACCGTGAGCGGTCCGGAAATGCAGCGTTTGCCCCAGGTATGCATTTCTGAAACAAAGGGATGGCGCGACTCGGCCGTTCCGGCGACCCTGGCGGCCTCTTCCTCCAGGTCCCAGGAATAGACCTCGTCGACGCGCATGACGGCAAGGACCTCGTTCGTCGGGCTTCTGAGCCCGATCTCGCGGCCGATGACGACGTTCTGCGAAGAGTCGATCGGGAGGGTGACCGGCATCGGGAAGATCGTTCCGTCTGCAAGCCGCAGGGATGCGAGGACGCTCCGATAATCCTGCTCACCCATAAAGCGGTCAAGGGGGGAAAATGCCCCGACAGCGAGCTGTTCAAGGTCGCACATCGAGCGAAGTGAGATCTGGACTGAGGGAAGGTGCTTTGCCCGGGAGAGCAGCTCGTCGCGCGCTTCGCCTTCGCTCATCAGGTTCACCAGCGCCCCCCCGTAAGGAGGGATCAGATCTGCCGATTGTGCAGTGACGTCCATACTTCCTTGCTCCTGTATGCGACAAAGTGGGGGTTCAGCAGGCTTTCCTTGTTATAGGCGAGCGGCATGCCCGTTTCGGGATTGATGACGCTGCCGCCCGCTTCTTCCACGATCGCCTGGCCTGCCGCCGTGTCCCACTCCATGGTGTTGCCATGACGCGGATAAACGTCTGCGGCGCCTTCGGCGATCAAACAGAACTTAAGGGAGCTGCCCGCGCTGATGAGCGTGACCTCTCCGAGGCGTTTCCTCACCGCGGCGACATATTCCTCGAACTCCTGCATTGCGTGGGACCGGCTCCCGACGACCACGAAGGCGTCCCTCACCGGCTGGAGGGGAAGAGACTGTGTCTTGCCCCGCTCGACCCTGCGGGCCCCGCCGCCCCGCTCCGCGTGATACAGGATATCTTTCGCCGGCGCATAGACGACCCCGAACACGGGGCGGTTCTGGTGAATGAGAGCAACGTTGATCGTGAACTCCCCATTCCGCTTGATGAACTCCTTGGTCCCGTCCAGCGGATCGACGAGCCAGAAGGTTTCCCAGTTTCGGCGCTCTTCGTAAGGGATGTCCCTCCCCTCCTCGCTCAGGACAGGATAGAGATAGTGCTTCTTCAGGAACGCGGTCAGGATCTCATGGGAACGGCGGTCTGCCAGCGTCACGGGGCTTTTGTCGTTTTTTTGTTCAACGGAGAACGGGGAGCGATACACGTCCATGACGGCCCTGCCCGCTGACCGCAGAACCGCCGTGAATCGATCGTCCAGGGTGATCCCTATCATTGTCATTTCGCGTTCAGCGCTCCGCCGTAAGAATGGACATCAGGAAACCAGTGCAGGCTGTCGAAGCACTCGCATGACCGGGGGTCCCACGCCGGCCCGAAGCCGATGAGGAAAGCCCGATGCGGATACCAGGGCATCCCAATCCCAGTACCGGTCCGCTGGTACAGATTCCTCCAGAACCGGAGCGCGGACAAAGGCGAACGGGAGCAATAACCCGATAATCACTTCACCGTGAACGATTATCACACATACATCAGGCGCTGTCTCGGCATTTATTGCTCATTGATTCAACTTTTGTTGCTATTTCATCGTCCCGACACCAGAGATCAGCTGACTGGAGATCAACCGGGCTCGGATAGCGCGACGACATGAGCATTTGGACTGAGGAAGAAAATAAAGTTGAGGAGATGTCAGGGAAGGGCTAAGCGGTGTTTCTTCTCTTATTTTGGAACAGAGTACTGCGAGGTCCTTTGACGCCGGTATTGGCTGGGAGTGGAGCCGACAAGCTTCTTGAATATCCTCGTAAAATGCGTGAGATCGGCGTAGCCGGCGCAATATCCCACATCGGTGATCGACAGGGAGTTGTCATCGAGGAATTTTTTCGCCTGCTCTATTCGTACGCGATTGAGATAGCTCTGATACGTCAATCCGGTCGTTTCTTTGAAGACACGGGAAAAATGATACTTCGACAGGCATGCGGTGTTCGCCACCTGTTCGAGGGTGATATCAGCAGAAAAATTGTTATGGATGAATTTCTGGGCCTGCTGAACGTAATAGTTTCTTGACCCCTTCGCGTCGCGGATAAGCGTCTCCGTAAATTCCTCCGACTCGTTGGTCAGGACGTTTCTGTGTTTCTCCTGTTCAATGATATTGAGCGACAGGCAGAAATTGATCCTTTTAATCAGCTCATGATAGATGAAGGGTTTTTTGACGTAGTCGCGGGCCCCGCACCGAAAGGCCTTCACCGCGACATCCTCGCTGCCAAAACCGGTGATAATGATCGCCGGGACACTGGGCAGCTTTTGTTTTATTTCCTTGAGAACTTCGAGTCCCGATATGTCCGGCAGCTTCATGTCTATTACGGCAAGATCGATGGGATGGTTCTTTCTCAAATACTGTATGGCATCCGAGCCGCAAAGCCGTATGACGACCTCGAAAAGACCCGAGAGAAACGCCAAGTGAAGCCTCACCATGCCGGGGTCGTCTTCGACAATAAATATTCTCTTATTCTTACCAAGGGCTGGTGCGTTTGACGGCATCGTTGGCTCTCCTCGGGGGCTGCCAGCACTCAAGATGGATCCGTCTCCTGGACGCTTCTGGAGGCAGGGGAAGGCGTTCTGCCCTTCCCCACCAGGCCTCGAACGTCCAGCATACGCCTGCTGTCACGCATCGCCGCGAAGAGCAAAATGTAACATAGCGTGCATGTGCCTGCCGTTTCATCAAACTACCAAAGTTTCGCTGCGGTGTCAAGTAAACATTAGTTTTCTCATAGGCACGATCCCGGAGCAAGGCTGAACCATGAATTTGTAATGAACCTGCACTATTCCCATGCCGGGATGATTGCAAGGGGTGATGGCAGCTGCCGTCGATAACCGGAAGATCTTGACCTATTGCAACTTAGAAGATTTCGACCGCTGCCCCACGATTCCTCGCCATGGTGCAGCGAAGAAGGTGAAGGACGTTTATGTCAATGGCTTGCGGAAGAGCGCGGAGCGACTCCGGCATGGAGTGCGGCTACGTTTATATGGTGAAAGATCGTTGTATCTGGATCATAAAACGAGATTGAGCTGAATGTCCGCATGAAGGATTTGAAGTTCAGGAATGGGAGTTTGATAGCAGAGGTAACGACGGGATGCTGCCCTGCGCCGAGAAGAGAAGCGCTCTCTGGACGCCTATCGAGGGCACCGGTCTGTATGGAGGGACAGCAGCAGATTCTAGGGAGGATGATCACCGTGCACGCATGTTTGCGTCATGGAATGTCCCTTTTCGTGACTGGGTCCATGAGAGAATCGATGGCTTCCCAGACTTCATCGCGGGGCACGTACCAGTTGTGATGGGTAATCGATACGGTTAATGTTGACGCGGTTTCATTCCATTCGGCCTGAAGTAAAATACCATGCCGTCCTGCATCGATATGCCAGGGGTTTTCGCCGGAGATGTCTGCTCCGCTATCGACGGCTGCCCTGATCATCACGGTGATGCGATCTCGTGTTATCTTTTCATATTGGCGCTTTTCATTCCTGTGCAAATGGCGATGGTCCTTCCTGTGCATGCCTCGTCTCCCCCTCCCGGGTAAGCCTGTATTTAGTATAGCAGGCTTTGGAGCAATCATCAAACCCGTCCCTTTTCCGGTAAACCAATGTTAACGGCTAAGCGCGGGTGACTGCCGCATGCGGATCGGGGAGGCGGTCAACATTCTTTCTGGTCACGCGGAGAAGCGAAGGAAGTGAGGCGTCCTACCACGAAGGGGGGATATCTCCCGCCCCCGCGGCTGCATGTTTCATTTGGTGATCGGGTCCAGTGTGATCTCGACGCGGCGATTCCTTGCCCGGCCTTCGGCAGTATCGTTGCCTGCAACGGGGTGTGCTTCACCATGGCCGATGGCCGCCAGACGCTCCTTGGCCACTCCCCTGCTGTGGAGATACAGGGCCACGGTGGTAGCCCGTTTCTCCGAAAGCTTCTGGTTATAATCGGCCGCGCCCGTGCTGTCGGTATACCCCGCCACGGTGACCAGCGTTGACTTATATTCCTGGAGCACCGTGGTGACGGAATCCAGCACGTCAAAAAATTTTGAATCGAGGCTGGCGCTATTGGTCTCAAAGGTGACGTCACCCGGCATCACGAGGCGGATCTCGTTGCCGCTGCGCACCACATGCACGCCCGTGCCTTCCAGTTTCTGGCGCAGTTTGGCCTCCTGCACATCCATGTAATAGCCCGCGCCGCCGCCGGCAATGGCACCGACGCCGGCGCCGATCAGCGCCATTTCCGCGCGATTCCCCCTGCTGGCCGTTGCCGCACCCAATATGGCGCCTACAACGCCGCCTATGGTCGCGCCCTCGGCAGCCTTGGATGTCTGCTTCTCTTCGGTATAGGGGTTGACGGTAGTACACGCAGGCAAGGCAATCAGCGAAGCACTCACCGACAGGGTAAGCAATGCAGTTCCTATCCTTTTCATACAGTTCCTCCGTTGTTATTCCCGGGCATAGATCTCATCAACTGAATCATAACTCCACGCTCATCCCCTGTCAACGTACGGGCTTGCCGACCGGCTACACTTCTTATTCGTTGACAGGAGAGAATGCCTCGTCATGAGCAGAATGCTCAGACGATACCATCGGGGGGGGGGATCCGTGGCGTCCGTACTACCACTACATGCTGGTCGTAAAAAACATTCCGGACCAGATCAGCCACAACGAAGATACGATCGGTGCCCCTGAGAGGATCGAGAGTATAACCCGGGGCATGCTCTCGCACCATTGCTCCCCGCATTCCCGGAAAAACGGTCCTTGCCAATGGTTAAAAGTAGGGCAGGCCGAGAAAGAAGTAAACAGTCCTGTTGCTGTCCTGCGCTATGCCGTAAGCGAGGTACACCGGGCCAAGCGGCGTATCAGCCGCCAGGAACAGCGATCCCGCCTCGAGCACGCCGGTCGGGTTGCCGGAGACCAACTGGCCGCCGATCCGGCCGGCCTCGAGGGAAGCGCCGGCATACACGCCTTCCGTCAGCACCGCCTTGGTCAGTTTCCGGTAATACATCAGCCGCCCGAAGGTCAGGGACTCACCATAGAACTGTCCGGTCTGGTAACCTGACAATTGCAGGAACCCGCCGAAGGAGAACTGGTCGTAAACAGGCAGCTTGGAAGAGCCGACCGCGCCGCCCCCCTTGAGCGCGACCTGCACGGTGTTGTCGCCGAAGGAGACTGCGGAAACAACACTGGCCTCCCAGCGCGTATAGTCGTCGCGGGCGCCCAGCCCGGTTTGCGAGTCTAGGATATCCGCAAAAGCGGCATAGCCGCTGCGCGGGAATTTGACGCTGTCCAACTGGTCGATGCGCAGACGGGCACGCACCGCGCCGATGTCAGCCTGGCCGTCTGCCGGGGCCAGTTCCGCAGGACCCGTGTTCAAGGTGAATGTGCGCGGGCCGTACACAAGGCCGACGCGCAATTCGCCGTACTTGGTGATCTGACTGCCCAGATCTAACCCCGCGGTGGTGCTGCGAATGTTGTACTTGGCGAGCGGTATGCCCCCATGGAATATCTGCAAGTAATATTGGTCATACTCCACCGTCGGCGCTACGAAGAGGTACCGGTTGACGGACAAGGGCTGGTAGAACTCCGAGGCGAGCCTGGTCGCCTGCCCCATCTGGACATCGTTCTTCCATTCGGCCCCCAGCGAGTTGAGCCACGTCATCCGATGGCTGGCGAGCACATTGAAGTACGAGTCGCCGCCGGATTCAGAGGACAGCCCGAGGCCTAAACGCACATAATTGGGCCCCCAGGATTTCTCCACCGCGTCGACGACCAGGATGCGCTTCCCCGGCTCCTCGATCAGCCGATACCCGACATGCTCGAAATCCCCCCGCCCGTAGAGGCGCCGCATATCAGCGTCCAGTACCTTCGTATCCAGCGGCTTGCCCGTTTGCGTCTCCATGGTCTCCTCAATGACAGCGGGATTGACGCGCTTCAGACCTTCGACACGGATCTCGTCGATCACCTTCGGGGCGGCGGCTTCCACACCCTTCTGCCGGCGGCGGTGCTCCGCATACTGCTCCGGCGACAGGCTGTAGCGCGCAAGCCGGTCCCGGACCTTTCGCGCGGCAGCCTCGCCGATGGGCACGGTGTCCGGCATGTGGTCAAAATCGGTCGAGGAGTAATCCCCCAGCTCGGGCAGGATGAGGATGTCGTCGGGTTTGAGCGAAGCAAGCGATGCCTGCACGTTCTGTTCGGTCAGGATGTTGATCATCTGGCCCGTGACGCCGAGCAGCGAGCTGATCTGGTCGCGCGGCATGAGCGGCGTGCCGAGGTTCACGGCAATGACAATGTCGGCGCCCATATCGCGCGCCACGTCCACCGGCAGGTTGCGCGTAAGGCCTCCGTCAACCAGCGCCCTGCCGTCCACCTCGGCCGGCGCTATCGCTCCCGGCACCGACATGCTGGCGCGCATGACGGCAGCCAGGTCGCCCGAGCGGAATACCGTCATCTTGCCGGTCTCGATGTCGGTTGCCACTGCGCGGAACGGGATCGGCAGCTTATCGAAGTCGACGGAGCCTTTGACCTTGGCCAGATCGCGCAGGACAGCCTCCAGGCCCACGCCGGTCACGACGCCCTTCGGCAGGAGCAGTGATCCGCCGCGGAATCCCATTTCGGGTCCGATGTAGTTCAGCAGGTCGTCCTGCTTGCGCCGCACCGAGACATCCCGCCGCGGCGGGGCGTCCGTTGCCAGGTCTGCCGACTTGATGGTGCTGATGTCGCGCAGCATCTGGTCGATGGAGTTGCCCGAGGCGTAGGATCCGCCCACGATCGAGCCCATGCTGGTCCCGGCAATGTAATCGACAGGTACGCGCAGCTCTTCCAGCACCTTCAGCACGCCGATGTGCGCTGCTCCGCGGGCGCCGCCGCCGGAGAGCACAAGACCGATGCGCGGCCGGGGCTTGACAGCTTTTGCGGCATCTGCGTTCTCGGCGAAGCTGGGATGCGCCATCGCGCCCAGGAGGACGGCAAAGATGAAGAGGCCCCCGCCCTTCTTCCAGCCGGCAGCCCTGTTCAGTTGTACCAGCAATTTCTTTATCATGATCGTCCTCCTGCAACTGCTTTCCGCATTGTCTCCGTTGAACCGCAGAGCACACAGAGAAATTCTTGGATGGCGGCGAAGAAATACATCCCTGACTTTTCTCCTCCTCTACACTCCTCTTTTACCAAAGGACCGCGGGACAGACCGCCCATCCCGGTTAAAGCCAGGTCCACTGCCAGGCAATACCCATTGTGTCGAAACTCGAGCCGACCCTTGTCGACACTCCCCGCGCCCACGTTAGTTTAAGGGACTGGTCCTGCTTGATCGGGAACGAGAGCGTCAGCCCGCCGCGGGTATTGCCCTGCCGGTCGTTCTGCGGATTGCCGTTGACCGTGGTCTCACCGCCTGCATAGTAAGTGAAATCGGCGGCTGCCCATAGCCGCGGGCGCACCTCGTATACGATGTGCGCCTGGTACGACGCAAGCGGGTCCTGCCTCCGCACCTGGCCGCCGAAGAAGTTGTCGTTGGCCTCGAACAGCCAGACTCCCGCGTAGAGCTCGAAGGTCCAGTTGCCTGCCGGCTGCGAAAGCCCCAGTTCGGGCTTGCATGCCCATCGGTTGGTGCCGAGGTTGACCAGCTTCGTTGAATCGTACTCCCCGAGAGGGGCACTGACGATGAGGCTTGCACCCAGGGTTGTCTCAGGTCTGTGCTCGCGGAATTCCTGCGGCGTCAGCGCCGGCCCGCCCAACAGGTTCACGGCGAACCGCACCTGAGGGTCAAGCAGCCCGGAACGTTCGACGCTGCGGCCCACATCCTGCACATCGCCATGGACATGAGCCTCAGCGAGAGGCGTCGCTACGGTCACGTTCGCCAGACGGCCGAAGAGGCCGAACGTATGCCCGTAGTAGGGTCCCACGGCGGAGACCCTGGCTTGGACGTTCTGTATCAGCGAAGCAGGGTCGGTGACCACCCCGCCGCTCGAGAAAAGGTAGCCCAGGCCGAGGAAGTTCAGGCCCACCGGCGCCGGCGAGTAAGCCCGGGGTTCGAGCTGCTGCGCCTGCGCCGTCCCGGCAACTGCGAATATCATCGTAAGCGCAAGGCACCATGACAGGAGCACAGCTACTTGCTTCGCGCGGGACCACCATGGACCTGTCATCCATGCACCCATCGAGTTGTCTCTATGTCCGGGCCACATCATCAATCTTCGTTCGCCGACCCCTCCCACCTCATGAGCCGCTCGCGGACCAGCGTGATGTGCATACGCAACGTATACAACTGGTTCGCGTAGAACAGAGGCACGCGAAGACGATTTGCCTTCTCTTCAAGCCGTTCAAGCCACTTGTTCAGATCTCCAATAGCCTCTCCCGCGCCGCGGGATTCCAGGTCTTTCTCAAGGGTTCTCAATTCGCGGTACAGCCGGAAGATCCGCCACCGCATTTCCCAGCCGTATATGGCCGGCATTAACCGCAGCAACGGATAGATCACGCCGAACAACGGAATGAGCAGGATGAGCAGCCGGTCGATCAAAACTGCCAGCCAGAATGGGAGGTGGCGCTGGAGGAAAGGACGTCCCGACTTGTAGAACTGGCGGGCCTCGTCGCTGAGAGGAAGATCTATCGATTCAGCGGCAGGAAACTGTCCTGATTTCTGAAATATCCCCGGTCCGGAATGGATCTGCGCTGCGGCGTCGAGCAGCAGGTACTGTATCGCCGGATGAAGGTCTTTGCGCACCACGAGGCTGGCTTTCGGTGCAAAGAGGGTCACGTCCGTAGGCGGCCGGTTCTTCGCCAGGTCGCCCACGCCGGCAGGCACCGTCAGCTTATTCAGGAAGGGATACAGCGCAACATAGGCGTCGGCACGGGGGAAGCTCGCGAGGTTAATGTTCTTGTCTGAGATTAATCGCTGTACCACGGGAGAGTCCCAGGATGCGACCATGAGCGCGGCATCGATCTCGCCCCGGAGCAGATTTTCTCCGGCCTCCCGGGGCGCAAGCGGAAGCAGATGTGCGAAACGCTGGTCGATTCCATTCCGGGCGAGAAGTTCAAGCGCCAGCGCTCTTGTGCCGCTGCCCTCTGGACCGATCGATATTTTCCGGCCCCGCAGAGCCTCCAATCTCTTGCCCGGGATGACGCCTCGATAAAAGAACCAGAGGGGTTCATAGAATACCGCGCCGAGAGACTCGAGATCAGGAGATGCCTTTTCACTCGTGATGCCGCTCTGCAGAAAGGCAACTTCCACGCGCGACCGGGGATCACGCAGCAGTGCCAGGTTCTCCAGGTCTCCCGCGGTCGTCAGCAGCTGCAGCTTGATCCCCTCGTGTGCGAGAAGTTCTCGGTAGCGTTTCCCGATATCATAATGCGAGCCCCCCTCAGGTCCGGTGGCCATGGTCACGGTTCGCGGCGGAAGCGGACGCAGGGAAGCGATGACCGCCCAGAGCGCAGCGACAACGATCACTGCCGCAGCGATCACCGGTATTATGAGACGATAACGATGAGCGCGGATGTGATCCCCGACGGACCGGTCGCGCGACCTTGTGTTCGATGAATCCATAAGCCCTCTCCCGGGTACGGACGCCCTGAACAGTTCCAACCCATTGTCATGTTTCCTGACCGTGGGCAGGGACAGGATCGTGATCACCCGATCGAAAATGCCGATCCGGAGCGTGTTGTTATAAGGCCTTCTGCCTGAGAAGAGTGTTCAGCCGCTCGATCATCGCGCTGCTCCGCAGGATGCTCGTGTGTGTTTCCGGATAACCGTAGATGCGGATTGCGTCATCCTGGGCGTGCAGGGAAATCACACTCGTCAGCGGAACGGAGCCATCCGTGCCGTCCCCGCCAACGACGCCGAACATCAGGTAATAAGGCACCGAGGGAGACAGCGGCCGCTCGAAGAGCCCCTGGAGGAACGGACTTTCTGGCACCACGTCTTTCCATGCGGGTACCACGACGGGCGAATAATCGACGCCCAGCCGGGCCGTATCAACGCCATCCCAGGGCGTCGAGATCGACACAAAGAGTTTGATAGGATGGTTCGGGTACTGGTTCACGATCTGGTTAACGGCAGCCCGGGAGACCAGGCCTCCCATGCTGTGGGCAACGATGACCAGGCGGTCGAAGCGGTACTTCGCATAGAGCTCGACAATCGCCTGTACCAGCTCATTGCCCAGCACATCGAGCCCGAGCCCCGAAGGGTATTGAAATACCCAGGGCTGGAACTTCGTTTTGTCCAGGTGCTCGATGATCGTGCGGAACTCCTGCGCGTAGCCGCCGACGCCATGCACAAAGACCACCGGGACCCTGGCCGGGTCATAGGGCCCGAGGAAGTAGAGGCCGTATCCGTTCAGGATGGCGGAGTGCACCGGCTGCCACAGGCCCTCCTTGCCTTTGTCTTCCGTGAACCGCGGGTCATCGAGGCTCACGACCTGGCCGCGGCTGACCTTGACCCGCCCAAGCGTCGCCTCTTCCTCCGTTTTCTCAGGTCGAACCACCTCATCGGTCCCCTCGGGAACGTCCATGGACAGCTTGATGACCAGTCCTTCGCTTATCTCTCCGTCCTTCAGGGTGATCTTCTGGGGTGTGGTGCCGCCGAACCATGCGGCCCGTTCGCCCTTCTGGTAGTGCAGGTCCCCGTTCCGGTCCTCGAAAGCAAAGAGATAGGCTGAGCCCGGCGTCAGCAGGAAGCGAAAGGACCCCGGTCCATATCGTACGGAATAGTTCCGGATCACCTTCTTCCTCCCGTCGTCCCGGACCAGCACGACGATGACGGGTTTTCCCTTGTCCGCCCCGGTGACCTCGCCGCGGATCTCGACAGCCCTCTCGACCCGCCAGATGTCCTGTTTCACCCGGAAGGCAGTGCAGCCGGTTGTGACGGACATCATGCAGAGCGCCAGGATCGTGATCAAACAAATGCATGATCGTTTCATGGGTATGTTCCTCCTTGCACGGGTGAAATAGCGGGTAACAACGGCCTTTGAGCGGGACCGGGTATACCGCGAGGTCCCTGCAGTGAATGCCGGGCTCTGTCAGTTGCCATGCAATACACTGCGCTTCCTCCAGCGCGGCTGTTCCCGTTCTATCTCGGTCTTTGCGGAACGCGCGAGATTGACGAGCTCCCAGTAGGGAGGAGCGTAGCCCTGTTCGCGGTTGAACTGCGCGGCCTTGGCCGAGAGCCGCACCAGCATAGTTTCGTGCTTGTCCGAATACCAGACGTTCCGCAGCGCCGAAGTAGATGTCATGCCTTCCGGGACCGGCCCTGCCTTCCCCATAAGGTTCAGGACCACGCTGTACGCTTTTGCGAGCCTGACCACTGGCAACAGGTACCACTGATACGAAAGCTCATCTCCTTCTTCAGCCCCCGCGAGCATCACTTCTGTCACGGCATTGTCATAATGGTCTTTCTTGAGCGTTTCGGGATCGCGCCACTCCGCGACGACGACGAGCTGGGGATCATACTCGAGGTCCGACGGCTCCTGCGTCTCGAAGTATCGGACGCCGAAATCGCTCAGCCATCGCTGAAGGCCGGGCGAAGAAAGATGGGATATCCCCATCCAGAGTTTAACGCCGAAGGTCTCGTACGCGGCGGAAGCGACTTCGGAACAAAACAGCTTCGAGTGCTCGCGATAGTTCATCTCGAAATCATAGGGGATATGCTTCTTCGTTGCATTGTTATACGCAATCTCGGCGGCCTTATGCGGGATCATCGGGTCCTTCGTGAGTTGCGGCAGGTCTTTCCGCAGCCGCAGCAGCATGACGCGCAGTTTCTTGTCCTCGAGATACTGCTCCACGGTAGAAACGACGACACCCCGTTCAATATGGGATTCCACGATGTAGGGTGTGCGCGTTGCGGGATCCACGTAGACGAAGGCGATGTGCGAGAAGTTGCCGGGGTAATCGCTGCCCCTCGCAATGAGCGCCGATGTGGGCGCACCCCCGCGGGACACCAGAATGTCGCCGCTGTGGATGCGCACATTGCGGACGTCCGCCCAGGGCGTCCGGGCGGGCTCATCCTTTCCCGGAACAAGCTTCGGCACCGTTCCCGCCGGTGTTTGCAGGATGACCTCCTCGGCCGCGGCACGTGAGCCGTACAGAAGCCGGTACAGGGTAATTCGTGTTGATGCGGAATTCATGTCCCAGTCTGCCGACCGTTTCTTGATAATGGTACGCATGTCGGCGATCAACCCGAGGTAGTCCGTTACCTGCCTATTGCAGGCGCCGACCACAGTGCCCATCTCGAACACCACTGCTTCGAGCTCGCGGTATACCGGATCGTCGGGATAGGTCCGTGCTTCATCGATCTCGTGCAGGATCCTTTTTGCTTTCTGGAACTTCGAAGACAGGGCCGGCACGGCGCTCGTACAGCCCCCCTGCTTCAGCGTTCGATATGTGGCCTCCAGGGCCTCCCAGTATTCGTCCTGGTCCCATACAAAGGGCTGCTTCACCGCCCGCCCGCCCACGGCGGGGACGTGATCGCGATCGTCGAAGGGAATGAGCAGCAGGAGGTACAGAACGGCGATTGCGGCAGTAACCGATCCGATGCGTTTCAGGCTCCTGCCCGGCTGTTTCTTTCTCCTTGATGGAGGTGATTGTGAAGATTCCCCTGCGGTCATGACCTCCCTCCCGTGGATCACCTCCGGCCCGAGTCGAATGCCCTTTTCAAGACGCGACGCTGTCACGCGCTTATCAGCGTCTCTCTGAACCAAACACATTAACTTATGTTATGAGAAATGAACTGTCTATTTTTCATTCTTTTGCTTTTCATGAAACTCCATGGTACCGGTATCGTTTTCCAGCTCAAGAAAGAGAACACGGTTTTTAAGAAGGAACCCGGCTGCCCTATTGAGGTCACGAACGAAGGGACTTTCCAGTGAACCCTCAGGACAGGCGGCCATGGTCGTATGGGTGATTCTGACGGAGAGTATACTGCCGGTCATCGTGAAGGCTCCCCCGCCTGCATTGCAGTCTCCCCGGACCCTGACCGTTCCATCGGAGTTCAGCTGAAGCGTGTAACCGGTCGAATCGGCCGGACGGTTCAGCATGATGTCGTTATGATACCGTGTCTGGACCCACTGCCAGACAACGCCAATGATCCCCGGGTCCTGCGAGCCTGGTCGTGCATCGCGCTCCGCTACAAGATGGTCCGCCTGGACCAGGAAAAGGCGTGTCACCTCGCGGGTGGGGCAACACATCGCGTCACCGGGGCCATGGGCGGACATGCTTACGATTATCTCATTGCCCTTGATGCCTACGGAATGCACCTTGATCCTGTCGCCCAGGAGAGTGGCATCGGCATATACCCATCCTCCTGATCCCTTGACGATCAGCGCCAGATCATAGAACATGCCGCTGCCGCCGGTGTCCGTCGCGAAAATGATTGCTGCGGAGTCCTTCCCGTTCATTGGTCCGAAAGCACGTCGGTCCGTCAATCTCACGACCGTCTCGGTGACGGACCCCGGCGCAGCAGGACCGCGATATTCGCCGTTCTTGAGCGTAACGGTCCCCGAAGGGAACCATGCTGAGTGGATCGTTATTCCTTCGAGGTCCTTTGCAGCCGGCCCCTGGACCTCCCCTGCTGAAGCCGTACTGAGGAGCGCAAAATAAACCAGGATCCGGACAAGGCTGATGCTGGAGGAACCCATTGCCCGGCGCTCCAGAAACTGTTTGAAGGAACAGTATTTCACAGCCTGTCTCCTCCGCTGCAGTACCTGTTGCGGACCGGCATTGGCGTGCCTCAGGCGTGTCGTACCAGAGACGCAGCTTTCTTCCCAATAAGTCGTATGACATTCCCCGCCCCCGAGTTCAAATCGGGGCGGGGCTATGAAGTTATTTCGTACCGCTTGGAGCTGAACTCGGCTCTGCGGCCGGTGCCGGAGCGGGTGCTGCTGCAGGCTCTGGTGCCGGGGCTGGAGTTGCTGCCGGAGCTGGTGCTGCGACGGGAGCTGCTACCGGCTTGGCTACCGGGGCAGTCAGGCCTGCCTTATACTCTGTGCTGCTGATCTCCTTCACTTCTGAATTCTGAATTGTGACCAAACTGCCGCTCCGTGCGTCCTTCAGTTTCACCGCACCACCGGTCAGTTGATCAACTTTTTCCGTGTAATACACACTGCCGGTTTGCGGGTCCGTCACCTTGTAATAGGAGGCACAACTGCAAACCAGAAGTACCAAACCGAGCACTGCCATTAACCATCCGTAAGCATTAAACCTTTTCATGATATTTTCTCCTTTCTGTTTTGGACGTCAACATAAAGTCGCGATCTTTCACCTTTCCTTATTTTCCTCCCCTTGTGCAGCACGAAACAAGGCAAGGCAGCGGCTATGGTGTATGCACGGAGATCGCAACTGCCTGGGTATACCGCACAACAACCTCATCGCCTTTCTTGATTTCGTTGAACCTCTTCACCTGGTCGCCTACCTTAAGGCTCATGGTGTCACCCTGCGGCATCTTGAGCGTGACCATCCGCGACTGGTAATCAATATCTTCGACCCTCGCCGTCATGTGCCCCGTGGTCTCGATGGTGCCTCCCGGCCTTGCTCCGGGTTTTGCCCGGGTCAAGGATTGCGTTTCTTCGGCCTTCGGTTCTCCTGTAGACTTCTGGATGTCAATTGCGACCGACTCATAATAGTCGAACGTGACCTTGTCGCCCTTTTTCACCTGATTGAAATTCCTCGCCTCCTCTCCGACCTTCAAACTGACAAGGTCACCATGCGGCCCCCTGAGGGTCACGGTGCGGGCCTTATAGTCGATTGACTCCACCGTTGCCGTTATGCTCGACGCCTCGACGACTGCGCCGCCGGGTCTGTCGCCTTTCTGATTCTCCTTCGCGTGCGCTGCACAGGTAAGACCTGCGACCAGAACAAGTATTGCCGCTATTGACCATGCTGATTTCATCGACTACCTCCCTATTTATTGGAATGATTCTACAGCTGTCTCCTGGAACTGTTCGTCACTGAACGATCTTTTCTCAAGAATGAGCAGGAACCGTGCTCGTGATCCGTCCGTCGTCAACGGACCCGTCGATAGGCGATCCAGCCGGCGATCGCGGCAAGCGCCAGGGCCGCAAGCGACACAAGGAACGCAGCGGTCACGGGCGACAACAG
>DATIZR010000096.1 GCA_035516965.1 Nitrospirota bacterium | reverse complement strand
CCTCACGAGAAGGCTTCATCGAGAAAAAGAGCGACCTGCGTGATCTTCCGCGGCTGAACATCAACAACAAACTGGATCTCATATCATTTCAGCAATACCTCGGAGCGAACCCGTGAATATGGCGAGATTCCTCGTGATCGTTGTCATGCTGTTCGGAAGCGCGGGCATCTGTCCGGCGCAAGCCCCGGAAGGGGGCGGCGACGAGGCGACGATCGAGTCCTTTCGGAAGGCCATTGCCGCTTCGAAAAACGTTGCTGAAAAGGCCGCGTTGTACAAAAAGCTGGGGGATCTCTATGTGTCCCGCGAGGACTTCAAGAACGCCGCGGAGGAATACATCCGCGCCCTTTCCCTGAAGGGCGATTTCGACGAAAGCGAACGGGTCCAGATGACGGTTGCGATATCATGGGGAGACAGGCTGGAGGAGGCAATTGCGGAGTTCCGGGCGATCGTGAAAACGAATCCGGACAACATCGAGGCCAGGACGCACCTTGCTCGGACGCTCTCCTGGGCGGGCAGGTTCGATGAGTCGCTCGTCGAGATCGCTGTTGTTCTGGGCCGGGACCCCGAAAACACGGACGCCCTGCTGGTCAAAGCGAACGACCTGCGTTGGAAAGGAGAGATCGACGAGGCGCTTCCGCTCTACCGCTCCATCCTCGAAAAAAAGGAAGATTTCGACGCGCGGGTCGGGTACACCTCTGTGCTCTTTGCCCAGGGGGAGGAGCCGGCCGCGCGGGAAAGCCTGGCGCTGTTAAAGCCGGCCTATCCCTATCAGGAAGATGAACTCAAGAAATTACAGGCGGAGATGAACAAGCCGAAACCCGCACAGCAATCCCGGGGAGCCGTGAAATTCAGCCACTACCAGGATACCGACGGCAATGCGGTGAACAGGTACCTGGTATCCTACGCTTTCCCCGTGAGGGGCGGGAACCCGCTTTTCAACTACCTGCACACGGAGGCGCACGACGACACCCGCCGGAACAGTACTGATATGGTTTCCGCGGAGACCCGTGTACCGGTGGGCAGGCAGCTCGGCATGGGGGCCGGCCTCGGCATCATCCGCTACCACGACGGCGGCGAGCCGGATTTTTTGATTGGCCACCTGAACACAGATGTCGAAATGCCTCACGGTTCCACGGGCATAGCGCTGGCCAGGGAGCCGTTGAATGAAACGGCTGAGCTCATCGAAAAAAGAATACGGCGCTCAGCCGCCGGGGTAAACCTTGATCACACTCTGACCGAGCTGCTCTCTCTCTCGGGAAATTACACCTACGCGGATTACTCGGATGCAAACAGCTCCAACGACCTGCAGCTCACCCTTCGCTATGCTCTGGCGCGGGAAAATCCCCGGATCACCATCGGCTACCGGTTCCGGTATCTCGATTTCGGCCACCAGAGTTTTGACGGCTATTTCGATCCCAATCGCTTCACGTCTTATCAGCTCCTCTTGAATACCTCCTTCGAGCAAGGACAGGTCAGCGGTTCGGCCGAGCTCTTTGTCGGCCATCAGTCATTCATGAGATACGGGGCCGGCAATAACGACTTCATTTATGGCGGCACCGCAAGCATCGGATACAAGCTGACGAAGAACATCACCGTGGAGGTGAACGTCGAAGGAGGCGATTATGCCCTCCAAACAGCGACCGGCTTCCGATATCATCTGTATGGGGTCAGGCTGAGCGGGGCGTGGTGATAGGGCGTTGCCCTTCCTTTTTATCGTCCTTCGACTTCAAATTACAACGTCATCCCCTCAACCTGCCGCCTTTTCCCTCTTTACCTCTCCCGCCTCTCTGTGATAAGATGCAATTCTGTGAGCACCCTGGAACCAACCATCATTCCCCGTTCGGGGCATACCATCTCCCGCAAATGGATCAGCCCCAATGCAGTCCGCGTACTCTACCGCCTTAAGGAGAAGGGATACCACGCCTATCTCGTAGGCGGGGGCGTGCGCGACCTGCTGCTCGGTCGCGAGCCCAAGGACTTCGACATCGCCACGAACGCGACCCCGAACGAGGTCAAGAAGCTCTTCCGCAACTGCCGGCTCATCGGACGCAGGTTCCGGCTGGCCCATGTCCATTTCCATAACGAGATCATAGAGGTTGCGACCTTCCGTTCCAACCAGCCCGAGGAACCGGAGTCGGAGACAATCCCTGAAGCTTTACCCGTGGCAGAGGTCAAGGAGCCGGCCGGGGGCGAGATCCAGGCGGACATTCCGGCTGAGAGTCAGCCCGAGGCCGCGGCAGCAGAACCAGCAGCGCCATCGGCTTCAGCAATAACAGCTCCCGAGCGCCCCCGTCCGCCGCGCATGCTCAAGACCGAGGACGGCATGATCCTGCGCGACAATGTGTTCGGTACGCCGGAGCAGGACGCAGTCCGCCGCGACTTCACGGTGAACGCCATGTTCTACAACATCGCCGACTTCTCGGTCATCGACTATGTGGGCGGCATGAAGGACCTCCGGTCGGGGCTCATCAGGATCATCGGCGACCCCGTGGTGCGCTTTACCGAGGACCCCGTGCGCATGGTAAGGGCCATCAGGTTCGCTGCCATACTCGGATTCGAGATCGAAGAGAGCACGGAACGAGCGCTGCTCGATCTGAAGGACCGGGTGGCGCTCGCCTCGCCGTCCCGGATGTACGAAGAGGTCCTGAAGCTGTTCCTCCAGGGAGAGGCGGAGAAGACCTACCAGCTGCTCAGGAAATCCGGCCTCTTCGGCGTCATCTTCCCGGGACTGAACGCGTGGGTCGACCTTGAGCACGAAGGGTACCCGCATACCTGGATCGGCAAGGCGCTCGAATGGGTCGATGTCTGCATGCAGACCGGCAGAGGGGTGGAGCCCCATATCCTGTTCACGCTCCTGTACGGACAGTATGTGGAGGAAAAGGCCCGGGAGCTCCGGACTGCGGGCATGCCGCCCGTCGATGCGCTCACCGCCGCGATCTCCGGGATCATGGGTGAACAGGTGCAGCGCGTCCAGATCCCGAAGAAGATCGGCCTCGCCATGCGGGACATCTACTGGAACCAGCAGCGGTTCGAGAAGCGGGAAGGGAAGCATCCCCGCTATTTCCTGCGCAGGCCCGGGTTCGCCGACGCCTTCGAGTACCTTCGCTTCATCACCGAAACCACGGGTGAGCGGCCGGAGCTCCGCGCTTGGTGGAAGGAGTTCATCAAGAGCGACGCGCGGCTCCATGCGGGCGATGGTCAGGTCGCAGGGAAAGGCCAGGAAAGGCGCGGCCGGCCGACCCGGAGGCGGAGAAGACGGGGCGGGAAGGGAAGACCGGGAGAGCCGAAGCCGAAAGCCTGATCGTAATAACCACGGATGAATACGGGTAAAAGAAAAATCGTTTTGTAACCACAGGTGAACACAGATTGGCACAGGTAAATAAAGGCGAGGGCCGAAAGCGATAGGGTCCTTTGCCACAATGTAAAAACTGCAGATATCGATCTTAACTTTTTTCTATTCGTGAATATTCGCATCAATTCGCGGCCAGCTTGTCTTTTGTTCTTGTCTGTGTCATCCGTGGCAAAGTAAGGTGCTTATGCCCAGACCACCGCGTTTCTTCATATCCCCCGAGCAGGCAGCCGGCCATTCCATCACCATCACCGGCGAGGATGTGCGCCATATCGCGGTGCTCCGGATGGAGAGCGGCGACGAACTTTTGATTGCCGACGGACGGGGGATGGAGTATGCGGTCAGGATCATGGGCATTGACCGCACCACGGTCAGGACCGAGATCATCAGCCAGGCAAAGCGGGAGCCCGCCTCTCCCCGCATCACGCTGGGCCAGGGCATTCCCAAGTCGGACAAGATGGACCTGATCATTCAGAAGGCAACGGAGCTTGGCGTTTCTGCCCTCGTTCCGCTCGTTACGGAGCGGACCATTGTGAAGATCAGGGACGAGGAGAAACGGGCCGGACGCTGGCAGAAGATCGCCAGAGAGGCGGCCATGCAGAGCAGCCGGCTCGATATTCCGCAGATCGAACCCGTGCGATCATTCAGGGACTATGTCTTTTCCCTGAACCCCGCCCCCGGGACCCTGCTCCTTTTTCCCTGGGAAGAAGGGACCGAGCCGGTCAAGAACGTCCTGAAGCGGAACCCCGATGCAGGGAATATCGTCGTACTCGTAGGTCCGGAGGGAGGGTTTTCCGGGAAAGAGGCCAACGAGGCGAAGAGCAGGGGCTTTCATCCCGTGAGCCTCGGATCGAATATTCTGCGAACCGAAACGGCCGCCCTCGCGGTCCTGAGCATGATCGGATACGAGTATCGTTAGGGTGATTTGTCTTCCCTGCATGTTGCTTGCTTTTGCCGGTGCTCTTCCGTTCTCCGGCCCGCCGTTTCCCGCTTCCGCAGCACGCCCCGCTATCATTATTGGCCGGTTTTCCCCCGGCATTTCCCTTGACACCCCGAGCAGTGAGATGTTAATATCACGCTCTACGAGGGGGGCCAATGAAACTGGCGATCGGCTGCGACCACGGCGGTTTTGACCTCAAGGAAGAGGTCCTGAAGTACCTCAAGACGGTTCCGGACGTGCGGATCGAGGACTTCGGCGTCGCGAGCCGGGACTCCGTTGATTACCCTGACTACGGCAGAAAGGTCGCCGAGGCGGTTTCCCGGGGCGCCGCGGACCGCGGCATTCTGATCTGCGGGACGGGCATCGGCATGTCCATCGTTGCGAACCGCTATCCCCGCGTGCGCGCCGCGCTCTGCCACGACCACTTCACGGCGCAGATGAGCCGTGAGCACAATGACGCGAACATCCTCGTGATGGGCGAGCGCGTTATCGGCAGGGGGGTGGCCCTGGAGGTCGTGAAGACCTGGCTCGAAACGCAGTTCGCCGGAGGCCGCCACCTGCTGCGGCTGAACAAGATAGAGGATATCGAAAAATCCGTCAACACGAAGTAACCCGGGAATATCAACTGCGAAGCCGCGGAGACCGCGAAGGAAAGCGCTGGCACCGGCGTGTAAGGCGTGGCCAGTCCTTCGCGACCTTTGCGCCTTGGCGGTTCAATGGTTTTTGTCCCGGTTTGCCGCGACCGAGAAATCGAAAAATCGCCCATAAGGATGCCACCATGTCGGAACTCAAAGACGCTGACCTCGAAGTCTACAATGCGATCAGGGGCGAGGAGCAGCGCGAGCTGGAGAAGATCGTCCTGATCGCCTCCGAGAACTACGTGAGCCAGGCGGTGCTTGAAGCGCAGGGTTCGGTCTTCACGAACAAATACGCCGAGGGCTATCCGAACCGCCGCTATTACGGCGGGTGCGAGTACGCCGACCAGGTCGAGTCCCTGGCGATCGAGCGGGCGAAGCAGCTTTTCGGCGCCGAGCACGTGAACGTGCAGCCCCATTCGGGCTCGTCCGCGAACATGGCGGTCTACTTCAGCGTGCTCCAGCCCGGGGACACCATTGTCGGCATGGCGCTTCCCCACGGAGGACACCTGACCCACGGCGCGAGCGTCAGCTTTTCCGGCACGCTGTACAAGTCCTTTTCCTACGGCGTGGACCGGGCGACGGAGCTGCTCGATTACGACGAGGTGGAGCGGCTCGCCATCGAGCATAAGCCGAAGATGATCGTCTGCGGCTACAGCGCCTATTCGCGCAGCCTCGACTTCGGCCGCTTCCGGAAGATCGCCGACAAGGTCGGCGCCTACCTGATGGCCGACATCGCGCACATCGCGGGACTCGTGGCAGCCGGAGAGCATCCGAGCCCCGTGCCCCACGCGGACTTCATCACGACCACGACGCACAAGACCCTGCGCGGCCCGCGGGGCGGCATGATCATGTGCCGGGAAAAGTTCGCCAAGGCCGTGGACAAGGTTATTTTCCCCGGGATCCAGGGCGGCCCGCTGGTTCACGTCATCGCGGCAAAGGCCGTGTCGTTCAAGGAAGCGCTCCAGCCGGAGTTCAAGGACTACCAGCGCCAGGTGAAGAAGAACGCCCAGGCGCTCGCGAAGCGCCTCACCGAGGACGGGTTCCGGATCGTGTCGGGCGGCACCGACAACCATCTGATGCTCGTGGACCTGACGCCGAAGAACATCACGGGCAAGGACGCGGAAACGGCGCTCGACGCGGCCGGCATCACGGTCAACAAGAACAGCATCCCCTACGACCAGAAGCCCCCCGTTACGACCAGCGGCATCCGGCTCGGCACGCCGATCGTGACCACGCGCGGCATGCGCGAGCACGAGATGAAGGTCGTCGGGGACCTGATCTGCCAGACCCTGAAGCACATCAACGATGCCGAGGCGCTGGCGAACATCAGGGAGCAGACCAGGAAGTTCTGCAGCCGGTACCCGATGTTCGCGATGGAAAAAGCGCAGGTTTAGAGCACGGGAACGACGGGAGCTTCGCTCACACGGGCTTCGCATCACGGGTGAAAGCAGGGCTTTTCGTTCGGGCGGGCTTTCGAAGCTTGTTCTTTGTTTTAAAACTCTGAATCTTATCTGTGTGTCCGGCAGAGCCGCACCTGCCTGTCCCCGCGTTACGGCGACGGCAGGAGATGTTCACCTGTGGTTACAAAGTCTATGACAAGGCCTTCCTGGGACGAATATTTCATGGAGATCGCGCACCTCGTGAAGAGGCGCGCCACCTGCCTGCGGCGCCAGGTCGGCGCCGTGCTCGTGAAGGACAAGAACATCCTGGCCACGGGCTACAACGGGGCGCCTTCCGGCATCCAGCACTGCCTGGACCGCGGCTGCCTCCGCGAGCAGCTGGGCATCCCCTCCGGCGAACGCCATGAGATCTGCCGCGGCCTCCACGCCGAGCAGAACGCCATCATCCAGGCCGCCAAGCACGGCACGAACATCGAAGGCTCCACCCTCTACTGCACCAACCAGCCCTGCGGCATCTGCGCGAAGATGATCATCAACGCGGGCGTCGCGCACATCATCTTCGAGGACGGCTACCCCGACGCCCTGGCCGCCGAGATGCTGAACGAGTCCGGCATCAAAATAACACACTACGTAAAAAAGTGAATCAAGGCAAAGGGCGTATTTCGAATTAAACAACGCACAATGTAGATCGGCCGGTAAAGGTGCTTCAATTTGGGATTTGCACCGTGAAATCCGCAATGTGAAATGCTCCTCGTGACCTATGCGCTGCCCCTACTGCTCAAGCCTCGATAATAAAGTCATCGACTCCCGGATGGGGAAGGAAGGCGATTCCATCCGCAGGAGGCGGGAGTGCATCAAGTGCGAGGGGCGCTTCACGACCTACGAGCGCGTCGAGGAAGTGCTGCCCTCGGTCATCAAGAAGGACGGCAGGCGCGAGCCCTACGACCGCATGAAGATCCTGAACGGGCTCAAGAAGGCCTGTGAAAAGCGGCCGGTCAGCGTCGATGCGCTGGAGAACACCGTGGCCGACATCGAGAAGTCACTGCAGGAGAAGGGCCTCAAGGAGATCCCGAGCACGGTCATCGGCGAAGAGGTGATGGAGCATCTCCACAGGCTCGACGAGGTCGCCTATGTCCGGTTCGCCTCGGTGTACCGGTCGTTCAAGGACATCAACGAGTTCATGAGCGAGCTGAAGGACATCCTGGGCAACAAGGAAATAAAGAAACTGAAGGAAAGCACATCGTAACACGGGAGCCGCAGTCCAGATGCAGGCCCTTCTTCTCAGAAGGGGTGAATCCGGACGTTTCCCGTTGCCCGTATCCTAAGAGTTGCTCTTCGCTCTCCGCGCACTCTGCGCCTCCGCGAGATAAGCGTTCCCCATGTCCAACCCAGTTGTTGATATAGCCGTCGGTGTTTCCGTCAATAAGACCTTCCACTACCTGGTCCCGCAGGAAATGCAGGACAGGCTCGCTCCCGGCTCACGGGTGCTCGTTCCCTTCGGCAGCAGACGCATGACCGGCACGGTCGTCGGGTTTCGCGAACAGGCCGACGTTGCGGACCTCAAGTCCGTGATCGAGGTCATCGATGACCCGATCGCCCCCGAACTCCTTGAACTGGCCTCCTGGATGTCCGAGTACTACCTGTACCCGCTCGGCCAGGCCATCGAGGCCGTCGTGCCCAAGGCGGTCTCGCGCGCAAGGCCGAAAAAGAAACAATACCTGCGTTTGCTGCGCGAGCCGTCCACGCCCTTGAAGGGCGCGAAACAGGCTGCGCTGGTTGCGGCGTTGAAGGAGCAGGGGGAGCAGGAGGTTGATGCGCTGCCGGGCTTCTCCCGTGCGACCGTCAACAAGCTCCGCGAAGAAGGCATCATCGAGCTCGTCGAGCGGGAGCAGCAGCCCGCGTCAGAGGAGCTCGATTTCCTGCCCAGCGAGCCTCCGGTCTTGATGCCGGAACAGCAGGAGGCGGTGCGCAGGATCGAGGAGGCAATCGCAGGCAGGACCTTCGGCGTCTTCCTGCTGCACGGCGTGACCGGCAGCGGCAAGACCGAGGTCTATCTCCACGCCATCAACGGGCTTACGGCCTCGGACAGGGGGGTGATCGTCCTGGTCCCGGAGATCGCGCTCACGCCGCAGCTGCTGTCCCGTTTCCGGCGGCGGTTCGGGAGCCGTGTGGCGGTGCTGCACAGCGGGCTGACGGACCGGGAACGGGCCGATGAATACCGGCGCATCAGGGCGGGCCAGGTCGACGTGGCCATCGGCGCGCGGTCGGCGGTCTTCGCTCCCTTTGGGAAGGTGGGGCTGATCGTCGTGGACGAGGAGCACGAGAACTCCTACAAGCAGGACGAGGGGCTCCGCTACCACGCCCGGGACGTGGCGATCATGCGAGCTAAATTCCAGGATGCCGTCGTGGTGCTCGGCTCGGCAACGCCGTCGCTCGAAAGCTATCACAACGCGAAGTCAGGCAAGTTCACCTACCTCCGCCTCGCGAACCGTGTGGACCACCGCCCCATGCCCGAAGTTTGGATCGTCGACGGGAAGACCATGCCCAAGGGGCAGCTCTATTCCCCTCAGCTGCTCGACGGCATCAGGCAGCGGCTCGAGAAGAAGGAGCAGGTCCTGCTGCTCCTGAACCGGCGCGGCTTTTCCTCGGTCCTCATCTGTCAGGAATGCGGCACCGTCATCAAGTGCCCGAGCTGCAGCGTGTCCCTCACGTACCACAAGTCCGAAGGCACGCTCAAGTGCCACTACTGCGGACACTGCACGAGCCCGCCGGACCACTGTTCGTCCTGCAAGGGCGTCGACCTCAAGCCGCTCGGCTCGGGCACCCAGAAGATCGAGGAAGAGCTGCAGAACCTGTTCCCGGACGCGCGCGTCCGGAGAATGGACAGCGATTCGGTCAAGGGAAGGGACGCCTATGACACGCTGCTGCAGCAGGTGGACCGGCTGGAAGTGGACATCCTGCTCGGAACGCAGATGGTCGCCAAGGGTCACGACTTCCCGGCGGTGACGCTCGTCGGCGTGGTGGATGCCGACGTGGGGCTGAACCTGCCGGATTTCCGTTCCGCGGAAAAGACGTTCCAGCTCATCACCCAGGCGGCAGGCAGGGCGGGCAGGGGCGATGCGGCGGGGGAAGTGGTCATCCAGACCATGAACCCGAACCACTACTCGATCCTCCACAGCAGGACCCACGATTACGAGGGATTCTATGATGAGGAGATCGCCTACCGGAGCCAGCTCCAGTATCCGCCGGTCGGCAGGTTCGTGAAGCTCGAGGTGAAGAGCGCCAATGACGGCTATGCCCGGGAGGCGGCGAAGATCGCTCAGGACCGCATCAGGAGCCTGCTCAAAGGCAAGGACGTTCTCCTGCTCGGCCCCGCGCCCGCCCCGATTGCGAGGGTGCGCGGTCAGTACCGGTTCCAGCTGCTCCTGCTGTCACAAAAGCGCGAGATGATGAGGTTTCTTGCAACGGAAGGAAAGAACGCCGTGGAGGAGAAGTACGGCAGGAAATGCAAGGTGATCGTGGATGTGGACCCGGTCAACTTGATGTAAGCAGGTTGCTGCCGGAATTCTGAATTAATACTGTTTCTCATTGAGGACTGTCAGGTCTATGGATCACATCTCTCTTCAAGAACTCAACACCCGCTGGGACCGCTGCCGGAAATTGCTGCATGAGCATCTCCCCGCGGCGGAAGGCCTTGTTGTCTTCTCACGCCTGAACATCTACTACCTCACCGGCACCTTCGGGAACGGCCTGTTCTGGCTCCCGCTCCAGGGCGAACCAATACTTCTCTGCAGACGGGGGTATGAGCGGGCGAAGATGGAATCGCCGGTCAGGAACATTGCGCCGTTCTACTCCTATAAGGATGTCGAAGGGGTTTTGCGCGATGCCGGATCGCCGATCGGGAAGACCATCGCCGTCGAGATGAACGGCCTCTCGTGGATGCTGGGATCCAGTTTTGCCAGGTACCTCCCCGGACGCGATCTCGTGTCGGGCGACCGCGTTCTTTCCCTGACGCGCAGCAGGAAGACCACGATGGAGCTGGAGCTGCTCCGGGACGCCGGTGCGAAGCACGAAGCGTGCCTGGTCAGGCTTCTGCCGCTTCTGCTGAAACGGGGGATGTCTGAATTCGAAATCGCCCACGCGATCTCGCACCTCTTCTTTTCCCAGGGCCACCAGGGCATCCTGCGCATGGAGAACTACGGCGAGGAGGTCTATCTCGGCCACATCTCGATCGGGGAGAGCGGAAATTATCCGAGCGTGTTCAACGGCCCGCTCGGTCTGCGCGGCGTGCATCCCGCGGTGCCGCACATGGGATCGAAGCACGTCCACTGGGAGGACGGCATGCCGCTCTCGATCGACAACGGGTTCATGCACGAGGGGTATCAGACGGACAAGACCCAGGTCTACTGGCTCGGAGCTCAGGACTCGATACCGGCGATCGTTCGGGCCGCTCATGATTGCGCGATAGAGATCCAGGCGCGGGTCTCCGGGAACCTGAAGCCCGGCATCAGGCCGAGCCTGCTCTGGGAGCTGAGCCTGGAGCATGCGAAGCAGAAGGGCTTCGAGGAAGGCTTCATGGGCCTCGGCAGGAACAAGGTCGGCTTTATCGGCCACGGCATCGGGCTCGCCATCGACGAGTATCCGGCGCTCGCCAAAGGCTTCGACGTGCCGATCGAGGAGGGTGCGGTCCTCGCTATCGAGCCAAAGATAGGTATCCCCGGCATCGGCATGACGGGCGTTGAGAACACTTTTGAGGTGACTTCGCAGGGCGGAAGAAGCCTGACCGGAGAAAACTACGATATCATCTGCGTGCCCTAGCCGGCTGCTGTAGAGACAGGGAAATCAAAACAACCGACGTTTAGGAGCCGCGGTTTTGCGGGAAATCATGCAAAAGGACATCAACGGTATCGATACCATGACAGCCAGCGCACCGGGCGATGCCCAGCGCACAGGTTTCAGGGTGCTCGGTTCGATCAGTTTCTCTCATTTCCTGAACGACATGATCCAGTCGTTGATCCTGGCGATCTATCCGCTGCTCAAGGGCAAGTTCCAGCTCAGCTTTGCACAGATCGGGCTGATCACGCTCACCTACCAGGTCACGGCTTCCCTGCTCCAGCCTCTGGTGGGATTCTACACCGACCGTAATCCAAAGCCCTATTCACTCGCCTTCGGCATGGGATGCACGCTCATCGGTATTCTCGTGCTGGCAATGGCGCCGAACTACGGCACACTGCTCCTTGCCGCCGCGATCGTCGGAACCGGATCCTCGATCTTCCATCCCGAGTCGTCGCGTGTGGCCCGCATGGCCTCAGGCGGAAAGCACGGGCTGGCCCAGTCGATCTTCCAGGTCGGCGGCAATACCGGATCCGCGATGGGCCCGCTTCTGGCCGCGTGGATCATCATCCCGCGGGGTCAGCAAAGCGTAGCCTGGTTTTCGCTTGCCGCCCTGCTTGCCATCTCGGTGCTGTGGCAGGTTGGAGGGTGGTACCGGCGCCGTCAGGCGCTTGCCAGCCCTCGGGCCAGGGGACAGCAAGGGCTGCACCCGGTCCTGCCAGCGCGCACCGTTGTTCTGTCCCTCCTAATTCTGCTGATACTGATTTTTTCGAAGTTTTTTTATCTTGCGAGCCTGAGCAGTTATTACATCTTCTATCTGATGCATCATTTCAATCTGTCCGTGCAGTCGGCGCAGATGCACCTGTTCGCGTTCCTGTTCGCCGTTGCGATGGGCACCGTCCTCGGCGGGCCCCTGGGCGATCGCATCGGCAGAAAGCGAGTGATCTGGCTTTCGATCCTGGGGGCGGCCCCCTTTGCCCTCGTCATGCCCTACGCAAATCTGGCGTGGACGGGCATCCTCGCATTCGTTATCGGGTTCATCCTCGCTTCCGCCTTCTCGGCCATCCTTGTGTTCGCCCAGGAACTCGTCCCCGGAAAGGTCGGAACGGTTTCAGGTTTCTTCTTCGGACTTGCTTTCGGCATGGGCGGAATCGGCGCTGCCGTGCTCGGCAAACTTGCAGACCGGCACGGCATAGAATTCGTCTATCACCTGTGCTCGTATCTGCCCCTGCTCGGTGCGTTGACGGTGTTTCTTCCCGACCTCGGACGGCAGGCTGACCCGGCCATTGCCCCGCAAGGCTCGTCACCCGGAGGTCCCCGGTAGGAGAACCAACGTCCCCGGTCCCCCCGGCTTGACAGCATGCCTGCTTCCGGTGCCTCAGCTTGAAGGAAAGGGGTTAAGGTCTTGTGACAATATAGATTCGTAAATGGATTGTTCGAGCCGGGCCTCCTCAAGAAGGAGGCTTTTTTATTGCCAGGAATGCATATTTATTATAGACTCACCATTGAGCTTGAAGTACAATGCTCGCCCTGCCTTGTATCACGGATCCGGCGGGAGCGAAAGCAAGGAAAGTCAGAGCAGGAGCGCAAATCATCGTGAAGGAAGAACTGAAAAGACTGAATGAGCAGCTAATAAAAGAAATCTCCGAGCGCAAACAAGTGGAAGAAGCACTGCGCGAGAGTGAAACGACGTATCGGGCACTCTTCGAAGGCTCACCGGATGCCATCCTTCTTGCCGATCCGGCCACGGGGATCATCCTTGACGCCAATCCGGCCGCAAGCCGTCTTCTCGCGAGACCCCAAGAGAATATCGTCGGACTCCGTCAATATGAAATTCATCCACCTCAGAGAAATACATTCTCGCGGGAGGCTTTTTCGCAGCACATCGAGGAGACGAGGGAACGCGGGGAATCGCATCCTATTGAAAATACCGTTGCCCGGCCCGATGGTTCCGAAGTGCCCGTGGAGGTTTTAGCACAGCTGGTCACCATTAAAGGGAAAAAGGTCCTGCAGGGAGTCTTCCGGGATATCAGCGAACGCAGGAAGACAGAACGGACGCTGCGCGGAAGCGAGGAGCGGTTGCGGCAGGCCGTCCGCGTTTCCCAGATCGGCATATTCGATCACGACCACCGTACGGACACCATCTACTGGTCGCCGCAACAGCGGGAAATCTATGGCTGGGGACCGGACGAGCCGGTGACCCTGCAGGCGTTTCTGGATCGGGTCCACCCCGGGGACCGGGAGAGGATCGCACTGGCTGTCCGGCAAGCCCACGACCCTGCGGGTGACGGTTTCTTTGACGTTGAACACCGGATCGTACGCCGCGACAGCTCCATCCGATGGCTGACCACGCGGTCGCAGACCTTCTTCGATGGCGAGGGCGATGGCCGCCATCCGGTACGCACGATCGGTGCTGTCCGGGATACAACTGAAAACAAGCAGGCGGAGGAAGAGAGAGAGAAACTGCAGGCCCAGCTGATTCAGGCGCAGAAGATGGAGTCAGTCGGGCGTCTGGCCGGCGGCGTGGCCCATGACTTCAATAACATGCTGAGCGTGATTCTCGGCCATGCAGAAATGACCCTGCGCGGGCTTGACAAGACGTCGCCCCTCTATGACGACCTCCGGAATATCCAAAGGGCCGCACAGCGCTCGGCCGATCTTACGCGGCAGCTGCTCGCCTTCGCCCGTAGGCAGATCGTCGTGCCCAGGGTGCTCGATTTGAATGCAACGGTGGAGGGGATGCTGAACATGCTGCACCGTATCATCGGCGAAGACATCAAGGTGGTTTGGGTCCCCGTCCGCGGCTCCTGGGCTGTCAAAATCGACCCCGCCCAGGTCGACCAGCTCCTTGCGAACCTGCTGGTCAATGCACGCGACGCCATCGCCCATGAAGGCAAAGTCATCATAGAGACGAAGAATGTCGTCTTGGACGATGCGTACTGCGCCGGTCACCGCGGGTTCGTTCCAGGCTCGTTCGTAATGCTGTCGGTGAGCGACGACGGCTGCGGCATGGGCCCGGAGGTCCTCACTCACCTCTTCGAACCCTACTTCACCACCAAGGGCATCGGCGAGGGTACCGGCTTGGGTCTGGCCACGGTGTATGGCATCGTCAAGCAGAACGATGGCTTCATTGACGTTTATAGCGAGCCGGGCAAAGGAACAACGTTCAATATCTACCTGCCCCGCTGCGAGAGCAAGGTCATATCGGTCCCGGAGGAAGGCCCGGAACACGCGGCAAAAGGCGGTACCGAGACGGTTCTGCTGGTCGAGGATGAGCCGATGATCCTGGAACTCAGCAAGGATTTGCTTGAGGATCTGGGCTACACGGTACTGATCGCCAGGACCCCCGGCGAGGCGATCAACCTTGCCGGGAAACATGCCGGACAGATTCATCTGCTCATGACCGACGTGATCATGCCGGAGATGAGCGGCAAGGACCTTGCCGGTCGTCTGGTTTCCCTTTACCCGGACCTCAGGACCCTGTTCATGTCCGGCTATACGGCCAATGTCATCGCCCGACAAGGCGTACTGGAGAAAGGCATCCACTTCATGCAGAAACCGTTTTCCATGCACGAATTGGCCATGAAGGTGCGAGAGGCGCTCGAGAGTAGCAGCTGATCACCTATGGATGATCGAGGAAAGAAATCACCTCCCTCCGGTTCAGAGGAAGAAATTGCTGAAAAAAGGCGGGAACAACGATACACGGTGCCCGATGCCTGCCAGGAGCATATCAAGCTGCAGGTAAAGAGCGGCAACGAATTCGTGCCCGCGCTGCTCGGCAACTTCAGCCGCAACGGTATCTTATTCGAGAGTCCTGTGCCGTTTCGTCAGGGCGAGCATACCGAGTGCATCGTCTCGATCTCCTTCATGCCCACGCGTGAAATATCTTTTGGCATCGAGGTGAGGTACTGCTACGCGGACCATGGTTCCCATATTACGGGAGCTGCTGTTGATACGATTTCAGATGAAAATTGGTTTGATGTTTTTGTTGACGCCCATGACTTTATCGTACTGCGTCAGTGCTCCCGCTGACAGCCGCTTTGCTCCGTGAAGAAATGTCAGCCTCCCGAAGCGGTCCCCTGGTAACCTCCCCCGCAGAAAGCAGTCCCCTGTCGCACTAATCTCTTTATTGCAGCTTATCTGATGTTCGCATGAGATGTCGGTAGTGCAAACCGTGCTGAATGGTGAGCTCAGTACTATCGCCGGATTGACATTCATTCAGGGCACGATATTCTGAGACCGGCGCGGGACGTGGCGGGAGGATTCGTGAATAAGCGTTAAATCGGTCTGACGGGAGATTTCACAAGGTGCGGCTTGATCAGGCGCCCCGCGGATTCCCTGCTCAGCGTTTCCCGGCGGTGTTCCAGCAGGATGCCCGCAGTCTTCTGTGCAGCGGTGACGACGGGCACCCCCAGTATCATCCCCATGATGCCGAAGAGTTTCTCTCCCACGAGCAACGTAATCACCAGGAGCATGGGATGGAGGTGCACGCCTTTGCCGATCAGCAGAGGCTGTATTACGAGGTCGTCCATGAGTTTTATGACGAGGTACAGGACAACGACATGCAATAAGGGATCAAGGCTGCGGTACTGCATCAGAGCGACGAGGGCGGATGCCGTGCATCCGATAAGGGGGCCAAAATACGGTATAATATTTGCCACACCACTTACAATGCCGAGCGTGATAGGATAGTTGCTTCCCATGAGCCAGAGGCCCACTGATGCCAGTACCCCTATAACAAAACAGTCAGCGGCAAGCCCGCGGAGATATTTTCCAACGAGGATATTGATCTCTCCAATGACTGAAATAGTCGATTCCACGTAAGAGGGCGGGACCCAGTCTATGGCCCTCTTCAATACGTCCGGCCAGTCCTTCAGGAGGAAAAAGACAAAGAAAGGGACAAGAATGAGCGCCATAATAACGGGCGTTGCCTGCGTGAGAATCGCTGAAGCGTTGAGTGTCCCCTCGATAAATCCGTTCGGACCGAACACAGTGTCGACAAGTTTCATGATGCTTGATTCGATGAAGGGGTATTTTTCTGCGCTGCTTCGCGCGGTTAACAGGAGAGCGTCCTGTATCTGACGCAAGAATTCGGGAAACTTTGCGTAGACGTTCATGGTTTCCCGCTTAAGGTCGGGAATGAAGATAAGGTCTGCTGCAATCACGAACACGGCAGCGACCACAAAGAGCAGAATGACCGCCACGCTCCTCTTGATTCCAAGCCTCTCGACGGCCCTGACAACCGCGCTGAAAATATAGGCAATGACCGCTGCGGCTATCAGCATCATGAGGAGCTGCGTGATACGGGAAGCGATGACTGCTGCGACACCGAGAGCCAGGAGAAGAACAACCCACCTTGGCATCTGGTCACGGAGCTTGCGCAAATCGGTCAACGAGGAGCCGCCCCTATGCTTTTCATCAGTCATGGTCATATCTTTTCATCTTTCATTCGGGCTGGCTACGGTGTATGTAGTCCGACAAGATCTCGACCAGGTTTAAAAGAATTCTCGCAGAGGTTGCACTATTGCACCGGATAAGATCGTCAAAGTACGACTTATACATGATCAAAAGGAGCGAATCCTTTTCAGCAACAGCAGTAGCAAACCGTGAAGCGTGGCCGATGAGGGCGAGCTCTCCAAAATGAGAGCCTGGTCCATGAACATGAAGTATCTTGTTCTCCGGATCAGACTCTTTGATTATTTTTACCGACCCCTCGAGGACGACATAGACCGCCTTTCCGCTTTCAGCCTCGCGAAAGATAATATCGCCCGCTGCATATTTTTTTTCGATGAGGTCGATGAGCAGTTTCCTGAGCAGTTTCTTGTCCATACCCTTAAAGAGGGGACCGTCACTGAGTGTCCGGAGATGGGATTCCCTGGTTGTGTCCAGGGCCCAGGTAAAGTACCTTCTCACTATTTTGGAATCTAAAATCATAGGTTTTAAATTTTACCGCAATCCCATGGTTCCTGGCAATGTGTTTTTTCATGAAAAACAAAGAGTAGCCCCGGATGATGTGCCTGCAAGTGAAGGGGAGGAGCCCGCCCGATCGAGCGGGAACGGGAGATATTCACATCTCCGGATATTCTATGAGACGTGGAAGGATTCATGTTGCTGAGGAGAAAAATTACGCAAAAGTCACTGCCGTGCCGTAAAGAAAGTTCCCTGTCCAGGGACATACTTTTCAGAAGGATTTCCGTCAAAGGTCCGCTAAATCCAATGTTCGCATGAAATGTTAGTATTGCAAATCGTGCTGAATTGTGAGTTCAGTACTTTCGTCGCATTGACACATATTATAAGTTGCGATATCTATAAACCATGGAATCTTTTTTTACGACGAATTGTGCGTAAAAAAATTAGGCATGAATCTATGGGAATAGACAGATTTACTGCTGGCGCAGACCGGGCGATCACAGTCGCAGAATAGTGTGGGATGAAAACTCTGCCGCAGGAGAGGAGGAGTCATGTCATGGATGGAAAAACAAATACCATTGTTCTCATCCACGGCTTGTGGATGACCCCGCGCAGTTGGGACCCTTTCCGCGGCTATTACGAAGGGCGGGGATATAGAGTATTAACGCCTGCGTGGCCCCAGATGAAGGGTGAGGTGGAAGAGGTCCGCCGCGATCCCTCGGCGCTCGCGGGACTGGGACTCCTTGAGATTGCCGACCACTACGAGAAATTCGTCCGGTCCCTCGACGAGCCGCCCATTGTGATGGGCCATTCGATGGGCGGACTGGTTGTCCAGATACTGTTGGATCGAGGCTTGGGCGCGGCCGGGGTGTCCATCGATGGGGCTGCCCCGAAGGGGATCTATCGGCTGCCGCTCTCGGTGATCAAGGCGGCGAGCCCGGTTTTGTCGAACCCGTTCAACTACAGGCGCAACGTGGCACTCACGTTCGACCAATTCCGCTACGCCTTCGCCCATGTCATGACGGAAAAGGATGCGCGCGCAGCTTACGACAACAACGCCATCCCGGGACCGGGACGCACGATCTTCCAGGTAGCGTTCGGAAATCTCAATCCCCGCGCCGCTAACAAGGTAAATCATGGCAACAGCGAACGTGTTCCGCTGCTCCTGATCAACGGTGCGGAGGACCACCTGATTCCACCGATCCTCAACCGGATCAACTATAAGTTGTATAAGCGTTCAACCGCGGTCACGGATTACAAGGAGTTTCCGAACCGGTCGCACCTTATCGTCGCGCAGGACGGCTGGCAGGAGGTCGCGGAGTACGCATTGTCCTGGGTAGAGGCCAACATTGGTGGCGATGCTTTGCGGAAAGCAGCGTGACGGAATCACGTTCTGAAACATGAATGATACAGTTCCGTCGTAGCCAGAAGGAATGTGCAAACTTGTGGTGGGCGTCGAGGGACGCTTGGACGCTGACATTGAAACAAGTGCAGTCAAGTGCAGTCATGAAAGGCAAATCAAAAACAGCGATTGTGACAGGACCGTCCTGGGGAACCGGATGACCCTTCACAATAGTAAGGAGAATCTGATGACAGCCCTTAAGCCTGGAATACAGGCACCTGATTTTTCCCTTTCGACCACCCCCGATCAAAAGGTATCTCTCTCCGACTTCCGCGGAAAGCCCGTAGTCCTGGTCTTTTATCCGGCCGATTGGAGCCCCGTTTGCAGTGATCAGTTGGCGCTCTATAGCGAGTTAAAGCCGGAATTCTCCGAGTTCGATGCGCAGATCATCGGCATCTCGGTCGACGGCGTCTGGTGCCATCTTGCCTTCAGCAGGGACCGCAAACTGCAGATCCCGCTCCTGGCGGATTTTGAGCCGAAAGGCGCCGTGGCCCGTCAGTACGGCGTGTACCGGGAGAAAGACGGCGAGTCGGAGCGGGCGTTGTTTGTCATCGATGCCGGGGGCATCATTCGCTGGAGCTACGTCTCGCCGGTGGGCATTAATCCGGGCGCCGACGGAATATTGAAAGCGCTCGAAGCAATGTCCAAAGGCTAAAAGCAGCGAGTGTGCGAAATCAAGTCAGGAGGGATCATGGACGAGTCCCCCAAGCTCACCCAGCCCGTTTCAGCGCGCGACCACGCCGAAGGACCCGCAGACGCTCCCTTGACGCTGGTAGAATACGGTGATTATCAATGCCCTTACTGTGGAGCCGCCTATCCCGTCGTAAAGCGCCTGCAGAAGACGTTGGGCAAGAAACTGCGCTTTGTGTTCAGGAACTTCCCCGTGACCCAGGCGCACCCCTATGCATTGATCGCGGCCGAAACGGCGGAAGCCGCGGCGCTCCAGGGCAAGTTCTGGGAAATGCATGATCTGCTTTTTGAACAGCAGGCCTCCCTCAAGCCGGATGTCATTCCCCAGTGGGCCAAAAAGATCGGCCTGGACCTCGATAAGTTCGGGAAGGATATCAAGCAAGGCGTTGTCCAAAAACGCATCAAGGAAGATCGCCAGAGCGGCATCCGCAGCGGCGTTAACGGCACGCCGACCTTTTATATCAACGGAACACGCTACGACGGCCCATCCGATTATGATTCTCTCCTGGCGGCCTTAAAATCTTAGGCGCTGCGCCCCGGCTGTGAGTCTCCCTTCCTGCAGCTGTTAAAGTTTCTACTTCTCCTGGCTCATCAGGGACCAATAGGGTCGACCCTGCATATTCTGGAACACTTTGTCATCCTAGCAAAATTGACGGTATATGACGGTAGACGGTCACGCCATACGCTATAATTATCAGCATATGCGATCCGTAGTTCTATGATTTTCCAAAAGGAGAGATCACTTGCGACAGGTCTGGATCACTCGTGCCGGCCCGCCCGAGGTGCTCGTGCTCCGGGAGGCACCCGATCCGGCTCCCAATCCGGGAGAGGTGCTGATCCGCGTCAGGGCCTCGGGCGTCAACTTTGCGGACATTCTGGCCCGGCTTGGCCTCTATCCGGACGCTCCCAAGCTGCCTGCGGTCGTCGGTTACGAGGTCGCCGGCGACATTGCCGCGGTCGGCGACGGAGTGACGCGCTCGATCGGTGAAAAAGTCCTCGCGCTCACTCGCTTCGGCGGCTACAGCGACAAAGTGTGTGTGCCCGCTGCTCAGGCCTTTCCTCTTCCCGAAGGTATGAGCTACGAGGAAGGCGCCGCAGTCCCGGTCAACTATCTGACCGCGTACCAGATGCTCGTCCAGATGGGTTCGCTCAAGTCCGGGGAACGCGTGCTCGTCCATAGTGCGGGAGGCGGGGTCGGCCTCGCCGCCATCGACCTCTGCAAGATCCACGGGGCCGAGATCTTCGGCACCGCCTCGGCCTCGAAACACGCCTTTCTCCGTGAGCGCGGCGTGGCGCATGTCATCGACTACACCACGCAAGATTACGAAACAGAGGTGAAGCGCCTGACCAAGAGACGCGGCGTGCACATCGTGCTCGACGCGATGGGCGGCGAACACTGGAAAAAGGGCTACCGATGCCTGGCGCCGACCGGGCGGCTGGTGATGTTCGGCATTTCCAACGCCGTTGCCGGCAAAACCCGCTCGATGCTGTCGATCTTCAAGATGCTGGTCAAAACACCGTTCTTCAACTTTCCGCCGCCGCGGCTCATGAACGACAACAGGGCGCTCATTGGCGTGAACCTCGGACACATGTGGGGCGAGAAGGAACTGCTCGGACGATGGATCCTCCAGGTCCTCGCCTGGCACCGCGAGGGCAAGATCCGTCCGACCGTTGCCGCGCGCTTCCCGCTCGCGGAGGCTGCTGCTGCGCACCATTACATCCAGGACAGGAAGAACGTCGGGAAAGTCGTCCTCGTACCCTGAGCCTCGAAGTTTTCCGCAAGGATGGGCGAGCTTCAGAAAAGACGAGCGCTGCAGATTTTTAACGATCTCATAATAGAACGGACATCGCACTATCGCCTTTAAATTATTCTTCAAAACGGTCATTCCGGGCTTGACCCGGAAGCCAGCGGATTTTTTGTTAGATCCTGGATTCCTGCTTTCGCAGGAATGACGAACTAAAAGGCACAGCCTATTATGAGGCCATTGATAACTCTATGCTGTGGCGTTTTTACATTTTTTAAATCAATCCAAAGGAGGAACTCCAACATGTCTGCAAAATCAGTCTTGACCATTGCCATGCTTTGCGCCGCGTTGCTCGGAGCCAGCCCGGTTCGAGCGCAGCAGTCTCCGCCGACGAATCCTCTTGATACCGTACCGGAAAAGATGCCTTTCGACGTCCCTTACGGAACGCCAATCTCGCTCGAACGAGCCACGGCTGCAATCGCCACGGCCGCTGCAGAAGCGAAGAAGCATGATTGGAAGATGAATATTGCCGTGGTGGACTCCGGCGGGAATCTCGTCGCCTTCCAGCGCATGGATGGGGCGCAACTTGCCTCGATCCAGATCTCGGAACACAAGGCGCGCGCGGCGGCGAACTTCCGTCGGGAAACAAAAGCATTCGAGAACGGCATCCAGCTCAACAGTCTGAACTATATCATGACGCTTGACGGGGTCATCGGCTCACGCGGCGGGATCCCGCTCGTGGAGGGGGGCAAGCTTATCGGCGCGATCGGGTGCTCCGGCGGGACGGGCTCGCAGGACGAGGTCGTCTGTAAAGCAGGTGCTGCGACCATCAAGTAAGCCTGCCCAGAGAGGGCCGGATGCACGCTAAGGCGGAATGGTGATATCGCCGTCCTCGCTGGCATTAACCGACCTGCGCAAGATAGCGCGGGTCGGTTAAGATATTATTAACGGATATGAGAAGACCTAAAAAATGAAATACAATCGTTTCGAAACTCCGGCCTATCTGATATGGGTCGAAGAACGTCCCACAATGAAAGGCAAAGGAAAACAGGTCTACTTCAATGCCGTTCGCGATGCCGCTCTGGGCGAGATAACAAGTCCCATCAAGTCTAACGATATCGAGGTCGAAATTATATATGTGACGAATCAGAAAAAGGAAGAGCGGAAAGATACCGACAACGTCAACAAACCAACGCTTGACGCACTGAAAGGTATTGCGTACGACGGACCAATTGGGGTCACGTCTTTCTCATTGCATCATGCTCCTTCATTTGCTATGGCTAGTTCACTGATTGATATCACAATACAGTAAAAATAATAAGGCTGCCGACTCGGCAGCCTTATTTGTGTACGTCAAAACAGGAGAAGTTGAGAAGCCTCGGCCAGAGACAGGGGCGGCTTAGTAGTTGCAATTAAAATCATTTGCAGTACAATACTTTATAAATTCTATGGTAAAACACACCGAACAGGCACTAAAAAAAGGCGCTCTCGCTGGCCGCAAATTAACATGGGCCGGCATTTCTGCTTTGCTTCTGCTCCTCGGGTTGTTCCTGGCGGGACAACGGTACATAGAATACAAGCGTACCATAGCGAGTACCGAAGATCGTCTGATGGCACAGGCACGGGTCCTGGACGAGAACCTGGGCGCCAACCTGACATTCATAAACGTCTTATTGACCGATATCGTCAGAATGCAGACCGGAGCATCGCGTCCGAACGCCGCTGAAATGAACGCATACCTGCGCCATCAGGACGATCTGATCCCCGGCATCCGCACGATTTTCGTCACCGACTCCCATGGCCGCATTATTCGCTCAAGCAGGGAGAATATCATCGGGTTTGACGGGAGCGGCCGTGATTACTTCAAAACGGCGCTTGCGATCTCCGATCCGGACCGACTGATCATCACGCCGCCCTATCAGACCGTGCTCGGAGTTTCTGTCGTTAACGTAACAAGGAAGGTGACGGGAAAGCGCGGAGAATTCCTCGGTATCGTCGCGGCAAGTCTGGACAAGGAGTATTTCGGTACGCTGGTCGGGTCGGTGCTTTACGCTCCTGATAACCGGGTAAGCCTCGTGCATGCCGGCGGTGATGTCTTCATATCGCTTCCGGATACGCAGCCCGGTTTTGCCGGGAAAAATTTGTTCAGGTCCGGGTCCCTTTTTTCGCGGCACCGGGAGGGTGGAAAGCAGGCCTCGATTCAACACGGCCGTTCCTCAATGTTGGGCGAAGAACGCATTGCAGTGCTCATCACGTGTACGCCTCCCGGTTTGAAGGTCGAATATCCGCTTATCATAACCGTAAGCCGCAGCCGGGACGCGGTTCTGTCCCCCTGGCGAAGGGACACCGCCATCCTTATTGCGCTCTATGTTGTCTTGTGCGGAATCAGCATCACGGTCGCCGTTGCCATGATCCGATACCGTGCGGAGCACAAAAAGGCTGAAGAGGAGCATCTGAAACTGCGCCATCTTGAATCGCTCGAGATCCTTGCCGGCGGAGTTACGCATGACTTTAACAACCTCATAACCTCCATCATCGGATTCATCGAGATCGCGAAAAACGAATCTCAGCCCGATGACCTGGTGCACAGGACCATGACCGTGGCGATGCAAAACTGTCTCCGCGCCAGAGAATTGAGTCAGCGTCTCCTGACCTTTGCCACGGCAGGGGAGCATGCAAGAGTAATGGGACCGATCTCCGGAATAATCAAAGAGAGCGTAAAAGAGGTCCTGGACCATGCTCCGCTCAGAGCGGAGCTGGAGCTGCCGGAGGATCTCCGTCCCGTGCCGGTCGACGCGGAGCAGATGCGGCAGGTCTTTTTGAATCTCGTGACGAACGCAAAGGAAGCGATGCCGGACGGGGGCGTACTGCGCATCACGGGAGAAAATATTCACCTTGCCGCGGATGACGGCTTGTTGCTGCCCGCCGGGGACTACATCAAAGTGACCCTGCGGGATACAGGTTTCGGCATTGAGACGGAACATATCCCGAGGATATTCGATCCTTATTTTTCCACGAAAGATACCTACAGCCAGAAGGGCCTGGGACTGGGCCTGGCCGTTTGCTATTCTGTCATCAAACGGCACGGCGGTCTTATTACGATTGATTCTGAGGTCGAAAAAGGCACGACCTTCGCCATTTACCTTCCGGCGTTTGAATAACACCGGATTCCACATCGAAAATGAAAACCCCGACGATCACTTCCTCCATCCATCGACATGATGGGCCGACACGGTGATGCAGAGCGCACGCGTGGTCTTGGCGCATAAAAGTCCGAGACGAAACTCTTGAAGTTCTTCATTTGACCATCAGTCCCATCCGCGGCATGCCCTTAGTTTCTCAATATTTCATGTTGTAATGTTTTTTATCTATATATTGCATAATAGTGCAGATAATAAATTATCACGTGACCTTGATAAATACAAAGCCAGAGCTATAATAATTAATGATACTTTGGATGTATATCATCCCTAAATAAATACTGCAAAGGGAGGCGACAATGAAAACAGGCAGACTTGTGGCAGCATGTGCTTTGTTCGCGGTTTTCTCGCTGTTCTCGTTGACGGTTCACGCAGAAGTCGGCGTGACCGACAAGGAGATCGTAATCGGCATGTCGACGGCCCTGAGCGGCCCTTCAGCATTCCTGGGGACGAACTTCAAAGCAGGAGCCGAAGCATACATCGGCATGGTCAACGCCGCGGGCGGGGTCGGACGAAGGAAGATAAGGCTCATCACCTACGACGACCGGTATGAGCCCCTGAACACGACGGCGAATGTGAAGAAGCTTCTTACGGAGGACAAGGTCTTCTGCCTCCTGGGGAACGTCGGAACGCCCACGACCTCCGCGATCAAGCCCCTCCTGGACGAGCATAGAGTGCCGCTGTTCGCGCCGTTTACCGGCGCCGAGTCCCTCCGGACGCCGGTGGACCGGTACATCTTTCACTACCGCGCCAGCTACAACCAGGAGGCCGAGGCCTTCATCCAGGGGACGGTTGACGTGATGGGTTACACCAAGGTGGCCGTCTTCTACCAGGATGACGGTTATGGCAAGGCCGTGCTCGAAGGGACCAGACAAGCGCTGGAGCGGCGGCGCCTGAAGCCCGTGGCCCTGGGAGCCTACACGAGAAACTACGAAGATGTCATTCCGGCCATGGATGCGATCATGGCGGAAAAGCCGGAGGCCGTGGTGATGGCCGGGACGTACAGCGCCTGCGCCAAGTTCATCCGCTCCTGGAAACGCAAGGCAATCCTGTCGGGAAGCCCCAAACACCTCGATCCTGTTTTCATCAATGTGTCTTTCGTCGGACCGGACCGCCTCGCTGCGCTTCTCGAGAACTACGGCGCCGGTGTCGTCGTGACGCAGGTCGTGCCGCCCTTTTCCAAGCGCGAAACGAACTTCCCGGCCGTGAACGAGTATCTGGGCATGCTGAGTACCTATTCGCCCGGAGCGGTGCCCAGCCCCGGGAGTCTCGAAGGATACCTGGCCACCAAGGTATTCGTCGAGATCCTGAAGCGCGCGGGCAAGGACCTGACGAGGGATTCTTTCATCCGGACCGCGGAGAGCATCCGGGACCTCGACATCCAGGCGGGAAACCGGATCAACTTCTCCGGCGGGAGCCACCAGGGGTCGCAGATCGTGTATCCTACCCTGCTCCAGGGCGGCGCCTATGTACCGATCTCCGACTGGCATTCCGTGAAGACGCAGTAAAGGCGATCGCGACAGTCGGCCGCGAATGAACAACCAGCCGCGGTTGCTCTCGTATAATAAAAAAAGCCGTACGCGAAACCGCGTACGGCTTGTCTTTTTTTTGCAGCCTGCTACTCTGCCCTGACCAGGTCCTCGAACCGGATGTCCACGCCGAAGACCCCGACTATCTCTTCCTTCATCGACATGATGGGTGCCGACACGGTGATGCAGAGCGCGCCCGTGATCTTGGACGTGTAGAAGTCGGATACGAAGCTTTTGCCGTCCTTCATCGGGCTGATGAACCACGGCCGGTCGGAGAAATTGTCGCCCAGGCCGGAATCCTCGTACTTCGCCTTGTTCTCGATGTCGGTGATGTTCTTGGTGATCTTCTTTCCCTCCGCGTTCACGACATACACGAACTGAAGGTACGGGTCCTCCCGCTGCAGCTTCTCCATGACGGGCTCCTGCTTTTTCGGGTCCATGGAGCGTATCTCAGGCTTTCCGACGAACTCCTCGACGATGTGGCGAGCGACCTCCGATGCCTTCTTCTTCAAGCGGTCGAGATCGGAGACGAAGTATTCCGGCAGGTACTTCTTGGCCCGGTCGAGCAGCTCCTCATGCGAGATGCTCGTGGTCCGTCCCTGCTCATACTGTTCCATGACCCATTTGTTTATCTTCGCGAGCCCGGGATGGCGCTTGTCGATCTTCGTGTCCGCGTCCAGGTGGAGGTGGCTGTTCACCCAGTGCGCGATGCCCGCGACGCCCGACTTGTCCGTGATGATGACCCCCATGGGCCGCTTCAGGATCTTCGTCGTGTCGAAGATGTTATAGATCTCCTCGTTCTTCATCATGCCGTCGGCATGGATGCCCGCCGCGGTCGAGTTGAACTCGGAGCCCACGAAGGGGTAGTTCGTGGGGATGGGGAAGCCCATCTCGGTCCGGAAATATTCGGCCATCTCCGTTATCGCCGTGGTGTCGATGCCGGAGTCCTCGCCGGTCAGGCTGATATAATCCATCAGCATGGCCTCGACGGGCGTGTTGCCCGTTCGTTCGCCGAACCCGAGGAGCGCTCCGTTCACGGCGGAGCAGCCGTACATCCAGGCGGCGGTTCCGTTCACCAGCCCCTTGTGGAAGTCGTTGTGGCCGTGCCATTCGAGCTGCTCCGAGGGCACGCCGCCGTCATGGATAAGGGCGTAGAAGATCTCCGGCACGCCGCGCGGAAGGGCCGTGCCCGGGAAAGGGAACCCGTAGCCCATGGTGTCGCAGGCCCTGACCTTGACCGGGATCCGCGCCTGCTCCGAGAGCTTCATCAGCTCCTGCACGAAGGGGATCACGAATCCGTAGAAGTCGGCCCGGGTGATGTCCTCCAAGTGGCAGCGCGGCTTGATGCCCTGTTCCAGCGCGGTCGAGACGATGCCGCAGTACTGCTTGAGCGCCTCCTTGCGGGAGATGTTCAGCTTCAGGAAGATGTGGTAGTCGGAACAGGACGTGAGAATGCCCGTTTCCTTCAGCTCCATGTCCTTCACGAGCTTGAAGTCGTTTTTGTTCGCCCGGATCCAGCCGGTGATCTCGGGATACCGGTATCCGCGCTCCCGGCAGAGCCGGACGGCCTCGCGGTCCTTTTCCGAATAGAGGAAGAACTCGCACTGACGGATGACGCCCTTGGGCCCGCTCATGCGGTGCATGAAGTCGAAGATATCGGCGATCTGCTTGGGTGTGTAGGGCGGCCGGGATTGCTGGCCATCGCGGAAGGTAGTGTCCGTGATCCAGATGTCCTTCGGGATGTTCGTCTGGATGAGCCGCTCCTCGAGCACGACGCGCGGGACGCTCGTGTAGGGGAACACATCACGGTACAGCACCGGCTCCGTCACATCCTTCAGCTCGAAGGTCATTTTTGCTGGGTGTTTTTTTATCGACACGACTACCTCCAATGGCAAATATAAAATTAGCGAAGCTTCGCCCAGATCAATTAAGTCAAAAAAGAGAACTCTGCAGTCAAAGGCATCTCGCGCAAAGGCGCCAAGGGGTGAATCTTGAATTCACTCTTTCTTTGCGTCTTGGCGCCTTTGCGCGAAAAATGGTTTTAGCTTAACCCAGAAACTTGACTCCAAATTTGAGATGTTGGTTTGTAAAGTATGTCAAAAATGAAGAGGAAAGATTGAGAATGTCGGATACAACTGCTCATTTTTTACTCTTCAAGGCGATTTTTACGCTCCCCGGATCGCTTTAATAGCTGCCGCATAGTCCTTGGCACCGAACACGGCCGAACCCGCCACGAGGATGTCGGCCCCGGCCTTGATGACCTCGGCCGCGTTGCCCGGTTTGACGCCGCCGTCCACCTCGATCACAGCCGCGAACCCCCGTTCGTCGATACGCTTCCTGAGCTTCGCGATCTTGTCCAGAGCCGACGGGATGAAGGCCTGGCCGCCGAATCCGGGGTTCACGGACATGATCAGCACCATGTCCACGTCGGCAAGGGCATAGTCGAGCGCCGTCAGCGGGGTTGCCGGGTTGAGCGATACCGCCGCCTTAACGCCCTTATGCTCACGGATCTGCTGGATCAGCCGGTTCAGGTGGATGGCGGTCTCCGCGTGGACCGTGATATAGTCAGCGCCGGCCTTCGCGAAGTCCGCGATATAGAGCTCGGGGTTGGTGATCATCAGGTGCACGTCGAGCGGCAGCTTCGTGGACCTTCTCGCGGCCTCGACGATCAGCGGCCCGATGGTGATGTTCGGCACGAAGTGGCCGTCCATGACGTCCACGTGGATGATGTCCGCGCCGGCGGCCTCGACGGCACGGATCTCTTCACCCAGGCGGGAGAAGTCCGCGGATAGGATCGAAGGTGCTATTTTGATTTTCTTCGTCATGATGATTCCCTTATAGAACAGCCAGAGCAACGCTGAAAAAGACTAAATCCTGACACTGAAAAAACCATGATGGCTTATGATGAGCACAGTGAAAAATCATAGTCTGTCTATGTCACTCAGTGTCAAATGTCTTCATGATTCCCCTGCTTACTTGCTCACCACGATCTCCACGGTCCCGTCAGACGCAACCGGCGAGCCGGGCGGGGGCTTCTGCTGGATCACGGTCCGGCCCGTATCGGTAGCCGTGCCGCTTGTCGTCCGGTACACCACCTTGCTCTGCAGGCCCAGGCGGCTGATTACCGTCGCGGCCTCTTCGGCCCGCTTCCCGATCACGTTCGGCGTGACCAGCATGGCCGGTCTCCTGCCGGTGCTGATCAGCAGGCTGATCTTTTCTCCCTTGTTGAGCTGGCTCCCGGCCGAAGGGTCCTGGCCGATGACGATGTCGCGCTCGACGGTGTCGGAGGATATGCGCGAGAGGTTGCCCGGGAAGTACCCCGCCTGCCTGATCATCACGTCGGCCTTGCGGACGTGCTCGCCCACGAGCTTCGGCGTCTGCATGTCGCTCGGCCCGAGGCTCACGATCACGTGGACCATTCGGCCTTTTTTTATCGCGCTCCCTCCCGGAGGCGTCTGGGAGATCACGGCGTCCCGCGGCACGGTCGAACTCGTGTCTCTCCGGTCGATCTTGGGCTGGAGCCCCAGCTGCGGAAGCATGTCGACGACTGTTACGATGTCCTGGCCGACCAGATCAGGTACGCGCACCTCTTCCTGGCGGAGAAGCAGAGCCACGACCGCGAATGCGCTGATGATGCCGACGCCGACCAAAGCCAGGAAGATGCCGAGCCCTTTCAAGAACCGTTTCATGAGTTAAGGACCCATTTTACTCAGAATCATTATAAGAAGCAAGAGGTTTGGTTGCTGACCGGTTCAATTTTCAAATAGAAAACGGCAATAGCCGCGCAGGAACACGGTCAAGAATCCAGAAAATAAAAAAACAAAAAAAGCTTTATTGACAGAGAGTTACAGGGACACGCCCATGACGAAACAGGTGCTTGCTCAGGTGCAGGCCTTGAACCCGGCCCGGGAAGGCCTGAGGCTAAGTTTTTTTCACCAGCCGGGCACCGAAAAAACCATCCAGGGCGGACTCCTCCGGAAAGGTCCGAAAAAAACCGCGGCCGTCAACAAGCCTGACCGCCGGAGCCGGGAGGTGCGGGCGGGGGTCGGCCAGGAAGAATTCCGGAGACCTGGCGATGAAATCATCGATCACGGCTTCATTTTCTTCGGGTTCCGTCGTGCATGTCGCATAGACCAGGACACCGCCGGGCTTCAACAGACCCGCGCAGTTCGCGAGGATCCTTCGCTGGAGATCAGCGCGCTCCCGGATCGTGTCCTCACCCTTGTGCCACCGACCGTCCGGGTGCCTTCTGAGCACGCCAAGACCGGAGCAGGGGGCATCGATCAATATCCGGTCGTAGGTGCCTTCCCCGTAGGCTGTCGCATCACCCGTGACCGGCTTGATGATGGACGTGCCCAGCCGTTCGCAGTTCTCACGGATCTTTCCGATGCGGCCGGGATCGATCTCAAGCGCCGTGATCGTGCCGATGTTCCCCATGAGCTCTGCCAGGTGAGTGGCCTTTCCTCCAGGCGCCGCTCCGACGTCGAGCACGGCTTCGCCCGGCCGGGGGGCCGTCATTATGCCGATAAGCTGTGCCGCTTCATCCTGTACCATGAACCAGCCCTTCTGATACGCCGTAAGCGAGCGGAGACCGGGCGACGATTGGACCCGGAGTCCCTCGGCCGAATAGGCAGTCTCGCTTGCTGCCGCACCCTCCGATTCGAGCGAGGCCCTGAGCTTGTCCCGGGTCGTCCTGAGCGTATTGGTCCTGATCACGAGCGGAGAAGGGACGTTGTTTTCCCGGAGCAGGGCTTCCGTTCTCTCAGCGCCGAACCGCGCCACCCATCTCCGTACCAGCCAGGCGGGATGGGAATGGAGGATGGAGAGCCGCTTCACGATGTCCTTGGAAGGCGGATCGACGATCGTGCTCCTGCGCCGGTCCAGGTTCCGGAGCAGGCCGTTCACATAGCCGCTTTTCCCGCCGTGCGTCTTTGCGAGTTCGACGGCGGTGTTCACGGCGGCGCTGACCGGGACCCTGTCGAGAAAGAGCATCTGGTAAGCGCCGAGACGAAGGATGTTCCTGGTCCGGACGTCGGTACGGGAAAGGGGCTGCGGGGAAAATTGATCGAGGATCCAGTCGAGATGCCGCCGGTGCCTCAGCACGCCGTTGACGAGCTCGAGGATGAACGAGCTGTCGCGCTGATCGAACCGCGTACGTGCCTGCTCCAGCAGCGGGTCTGCGAACCCGCCCTGTTCCACGCGGGAGAGAACGGCGAGAGCCGACTCCCGCGCGTTATCCTTCGGCACCACGGGGCTCGCAGCTGCCGGTGGCGAAGAATTCGAGGGCCTCGGCAACTTTGCTGATGTCCACGCTGGTGTTGAAGCAGGGGCCGAAGGGGCGGTCGTTCAGGATGCCGATCACCGGCAGGGGGTAGGCGTCCTGGATGCCGCTCGTCAGGTCGCGTTCGCAGGCAACGGCGATGATCGCCTCCGGCCTGGCCTCGGCAACCCGGCGCCGGGCGAGGGTGCCCCCGGTGGCGACGGACAGGTGCACATCGTGTTTTTTTGCGAGCATCACGAGGTCCTTGATCTTGCACTTGCCGCAGGCCGCGCACTTGTAGGCGTCCGTTGTGATCTTGATGGCGCAGTCATTGAACTGGAGGCAGTGCGGCATGAGGAGCAGGATGCGGCGGGGCCGCGCTTCTCTGCATTTGGCCTTTACCAGGAGGTTGTTCACCTCGACGAAGGACTGCTGGACCTTCTCCTTCGAGAGGCCGAGCAGCCTGCCGAGCACGATCATGATGGGGAAGAGCACTTCGATCACGATGCCCCTTAGCCGCGACGCGAAAAAGATCTCCCTCCCCCGGATGAGCGTGAAGATGAGCAGCGCAACGCCGAGGATGAGCGTGCTGAGCACGGCGCCCATGCTGTAGCAGACGACCTGCGGAGCGAGGGGATGGATGTTCCTGAGCCCGATATAGGGTATCAGGTACAGCCCCACGGTGACCGCGGTGATGAGCAGCACGGTGAAGACGATAAGACCGATGAAGATGCGTTTTTTAGGTTCAGACATAATCTTTGAAATGCCCTGACCCGGACAAGCCGGATCAAAACCACAAGCTAAAGGCGTCTCTCGCGGAGCACGCGGAGGACGCAGAGTTTAAAACCAAACCCGAAAGTTTTCATGGCGAATTATTTTTTGATTTTCTCTGTGAGATCTGCGCCTCTGCGAGAAATTTTCTTGCCGTTGTGCAAAGAATTTGATTTGTTAGTTACTAAGGCGGTAGGTGGCAGGTGCGGAAAAAATCGACGGTATTTGTCCTTTCCCCTGACGCCTGATCCCTCACGGCTGTTCGGTTCTTGAGAACTTCCTTCCCGCTATATTCCGGTGCCCGCTCAGGAAAGCGGCCGCCGGCATCGGCTTTCCGCCCGCGGGCTGGATCGTAACGATGCGGACCATACCCTCGCCCGTACCGACCTCCATCGTTTTTCCGGACGGAGCGAAGATGCATCCGGGTTCGCTGCTGCCGGGCAGGACCTCGGTTCTCAGTATCTTGACCACAGCTCCGTCGAGGAACGTGAAGGAGCCCGGCCAGGGCTTGAATCCCCGCACCCGGTTGTGGATCTCCTTAGCGGACAGCGTCCAGTCGATCAGGCCGTCATGCTTGCTCAAGAGCGGCGCGAGGCTTGCCTTTGCTTGGTCCTGGGCTTTCGGCATGAGCGAGCCCGAGGCGATCCGGGGCAGCGCGCTGGTAATGAGCTCCGCGCCCCGTGAGGACAGTTTCTCTGTTAGCGTGCCAGTGGTGTCCTCTTCTTCGATGGGGACGATCCCCTGCAGCAGGATAGCGCCGGTATCCATGCCCTCGTCCATCTGCATGATCGTCACGCCCGTCTCCCGGTCGCCGCGAATGATGGCCCAGTTGATCGGGGCTGCACCGCGGTACGCCGGAAGGAGCGACGCATGGATATTGATGCAGCCGTAGCGGGGAAGGTCCAGGACCGCCTTTGGCAGGATCTGCCCGTAGGCGGCAGCGACGATTGCCTCAGGCGCGAGCCCCCGGAGCGTCTCGATGAATTCCGGATCGCGCACCTGCTTCGGCTGAAGCACGGTGAGCCCCAGTTCGCGGGCCGCCTGCTTTACCTCGGGCACCGCGACCATACGGCCCCTTCCCGCGGGCTTGTCGGTTCTGCTCACGACACCGACGATCTGATGACCGGCCTGATGCAGGGCCAGCAGGGGCTGCACGGCGAACCGGGGAGTACCCATGTAGACCAGTCTCATAATTGCAATCCCAAAGCACCACGCGCCCCATAAACTCCAAAACCCCATGCCCACGGAGCAAACAGGAACAGGAAGCGGAAACATTTGTTCGCAGCCTGAAATTTGGAGCTTATCCGGATTTTGAGATTTGGAAATTTGGGGGCTTTTGCTTACGCCTTTTCCACGACTGCCTTCTTGTACCTTCGCTTGAAGATGCTTTTTTTGAGCGGGCTCAGCCGGTCCACGAAGAGCAGGCCGTTGAGATGGTCGATCTCGTGCTGCAGGGCTTTTGCGAGCAGCCCGTCGGCTTCGATCTCGAAGGGTTTGCCGCCCCGGTCCAGAGCGCGTACCTTGACCCTGGCCGCACGCTTGACCGACTCGGCATAATCGGGGATGCTGAGACAGCCCTCTTCCTCGACAATGGATCCTTCCATGGACAGTATCTCGGGATTGATGATCACGATGAGCGGCTGGTGTTTGCCCTTGTCCCGGTCGTCACGCGTGGTCACGTCGATCACCGCGAGCTGGAGCGACACCCCGACTTGATTCGCGGCAAGTCCTACGCCGGGCGCAGCGTACATGGTTTCAACCATATCCTCGATCAGGCGCTCAAGAGAATTGTCGAAGTCCGTCACCCGGCCCGTTTTCGTGCGCAGCACGGCTTCGGGAAATTTTCGGATATCTCTCACGGTCATGGGTCATATGTAACATGATTTATATTGAAAATCAAGGCGTAAGATAAGAGCTTCGTATTGACACCCAGATGACCTTTGTGGTATTTTACACTTTATGGCTATTGACAGGAACGCCATCATCAAGGAAGCGCAGAAGTTTGCCGCCAAGGGCCAGTTCGACAAGTCGATCGCGGAGTGGAAGAAGATCGCCAAGGAATCACCCAACGACGCGAACATTTTCAACACGATAGGCGACCTGTGCCTGAAAAAGAACTCCAAGCCTGAAGCCGTCGAGGCCTACCAGAAGGCCGCCGACATCCTTGCCGCCGACGGCTTCTCTTCCAAGGCGATTGCGCTGTACAAGAAGGTCCTCAACATCGATCCGAAGAAGATCGAAGCTCACCTCGCCCTCGGCGATCTGAACGCCGAAAAGGGTCTCACGGGCAACGCGCTCGAAAGTTACAAGATCGTCGCCGGCCATTATACCCAGAACAACGACAAGGAGAAGGCCCTCGGCATCTACAGGAAGATGGCCGACCTGAACTCGTCGAACATTGCCTTCCGGATCAAGCTCGCGGACATGTACGCGAAAGAGGGTATGAAAAAAGAAGCGGTCGATGCTTACCTGCAGGCCGCCGATGTGCATGTCTCCAAGGATGCGTTCAACGAGGCGCGCCAGCTCTTCGAGAAGGCGCTGGCCCTGGACCCGAATAATAAGGACGTCTACCACAAGGCCGGACTGGTCTACTACAAGGAAGGCAAGTTCGTGGAGGCCTGCAAGGCGCTCAAGCCTGCCTTCGAAAGCGATCCGTCGAACGCAGAGCTCGCGGAACGCTATCTCGACGCGCTCGCGAAGGCCGGCCGCGGGGCGGAGGCTGCCGAGGTCTATGAGAAGCTCCTCGCCAAGGAGCCCGGCCGCGGCGATCTCCGCGAAAAGCTCTATCAGCTCTATATCGCCCAGAAGGACTACGGCAAGGCGTTCGTCGAGGTCTCGTCCCTTGCCAACATGAGGATTGAGAGCAAGGACCTCGATGCCGCAGAGGAGATTCTCAAGCGGTTCATCTCCGAGGCGCCCCGCACCGTGGACGGCAGGCGCGCATTGAGCGCACTCTACAAGACCATCGGCCGGCATGATGCCGCGGCCGAGCAGCTCGTTCTGGCCGGGCAGATCCTGATCGAGGACGGGGGGAACGAGGAGGCGAAAGACGTTCTCGCCCGGTCCCTCGAACTGGTGCCGGACCACGGCGAGGCGAAACGTCTGCTCAAGCAGCTGCAGCCGCAGCCGGAGCCCGAACCTGCACCGGCTTCGCCCGTGGTCAAGGAGGCTGCACCTGCTGCGGCAGCACCGGAGGCTGCTGAGTGGGTGCCCCCCGCAGCCCCGGCGACCCCCGCAATGCCGGAAGCCGAGGATCCGGCTATCATTGAGGCATTGACGGAAGTCGACGTTCTGGTCAAATATGGTCTCTCGAAGAAGGCGCTCGAGCAGCTCGAGGGTATGGCCAAAGGGTATCCCGAGAGCGCGCAGGTCCGCATCAAGCTGCGGGATCTCTACGCCGATATCGGGAACATGTCCAAGGCCGTGACTCACATGCTGGCCCTTGCCGATCTCTACGCGAAGCAGGGGCGGCAGGACCAGGTCGATGAGATCCTGCACGCAGCCGCATCCATGGCCCCCTCCCATCCTGAGCTCAAGGCCCGCCTCGCCACAGAAGCTGCTGAAGCTCCCGCCGGTCTCCAGGACTTCGCGGCCACGAACCAGGCCGGGGCGGGCATTTCCGAGGAGGCAGTCCCGGTCACTGAACAGCCGGCAGAGAATCCTGCGGATTTCGAGACCGGTTCCGGCGGGGAGGAGATTGCCTTCCCGGCCCCCTCCGCGGGGCAGGACCTGAGCTTCGATGGGCCGCCCCAGGCGCGGCATCCCGAGCCGGAGGAAATCACATTCGACGATCCGTTCGCGGCGCCCGATCTGCCGGTCGGACAGCCTTTCGCCCCGCAGGAATTCACAGAGAAGCAGCCGGCGGCGGACGACGCGTTCGCGATCCAGTCCGGGCCGGAGATGCTGGACGAGCCCGTTCCGGTCATGCCGCCGGCGCCGGCCGGGGGGCCGCAGGGAGAGACGGTCGATATCAGCGAGATATGGGCCGAAGCGGAATTCTATTACCAGCAGGGTCTGTTCGATGAGGCCCGCAGGGACTATGAAAAGATCCTCGGGTACGCTCCGGATCACGCGCAGGCCCAGGCGCGGATCGAAGAGCTGAAACGGGACCAGGAAGACGCCCAGGAATTCTCGAAGCTGGCGGAAGCGGTCGACGGGCTCGAGGGCCTTGAGGCTCTGGGAGCCGCGAACGCGCCTCAGGAGGAGATGGCATCCAGCGTTTCCGATGACGAGGCCGTCCGGCAGCTCATGCAGGAGATAGCGCAGCTCAAGCAGAAGTCGTCACCCGCCCGGGAGAAAGCAGCGCCGGAGCCTCCGAAAGCCCCATTTGTCCCGATCGCCCGGGAACCGGCCCCGCCTCCGCTGGCGCAGGCGGCCCCTGTTCAGCAGCGGACCGAAGAGGATTTCTTCGACCTCGGCGCGGAACTGAACGACATGGGCAGCATCTCCGATGAGAAGCCGGCGGCAGCAGCGGCATCGGGCTCGGGTGACTTCTTCGACCTTGCGTCTGAGCTCCGCGACGAGTTGAGCAGCGTCAACGTTCCGCCTCCGCCCTCTTCTCCCGAAGACCAGAGCCTGGACGACATTTTTGAAGAGTTCAAGCGGGGAGTCGAGCAGCAGTCGATCAAGGAGGATGTGGACACCCACTATAACCTCGGCATCGCGTACAAGGAAATGGGGCTGCTCGACGACGCAATCAGCGAATTCATCATGACGCCGCAGGAAGAGCCGAAGTACGTCCTGAGCCGCTACATGCTGGGACTGTGCTATCTGGAACAGGGCGACTACCAGAACGCGATCACGGAGATCCAGAACGCGTTGAACTGCGCCGAGGAATACGGAGCTTCAGCCCAGGACCATCTCAGCATGTGCTATGACCTCGGCCTTGCCTTCCAGGGCGCCGGCGACCAGGAACATGCGCTCCGGGAGTTCCAGAAGGTCTATGCTGCCGACCGGCATTACCGGGACACAGCCGAAAAGATCGCGGAACTGCAGCGGGGCGGCTCCATCTCGCTCCACCAGCTGAAGAGCGATATCGAACGGGAGATATCGTCGAAGTTTCTCGCCGAGGGCGAAAGGATCGAGCGCGAGGAAAAGACCAGGAAAAGCGAAAAGGTCCGGAGCTGATAGTGCTTTATCCTCTGCCTTTTTTTTAAGCTGTTGATCATTTTTTAATCATTTCCATCCACAATCTCATCTACTAAGCCACTGAAAAAGCTTTCTTCTAGTTCTAGCATTAAAATTGCTTTAAAAATAGACAGGAGGTCGTCCCCTATGAAAAAGATCGAGGCTGTCATCAAACCATTCAAGCTCGATGAAGTCAAGGACGCCCTGAACGGAATCGGCGTGCAGGGCATTACCGTGACGGAAGTCAAGGGCTTTGGCAGGCAGAAAGGCCACACTGAGCTGTACCGCGGCGCGGAATATGTCGTCGATTTTCTTCCCAAGGTGAAGCTCGAAGTGATCGCCGCCGACAACCTCGTGCCGAAGATCATCGAGACCATCGAGACTACCGCCAAGACCGGCCGCATCGGCGACGGCAAGATCTTTGTCACGCAGGTGGAAGAGGTGATCAGGATCCGCACCGGCGAGCGCGGAGAAGCGGCGATATGATATGAAAAAGGGAAAGAAAAAAACGGGGGGAAAGCGCGGTACCGGGAAAGCCGTCCAGAAGGCAACAGCCAAGAAATCGACTGGGAAAAAATCGGCGAAAAAGAAACCGGCGATTGCTCGACGTGCCACGAATGCAGGCAAGCAAAAGACCATGGCGGTCTCTGTACGAATTTCAGAACAGGAGGATACAATGACACCAAAGGACGTATTGAAGCTGGCAAAAGAGAACAAGGCATTGATGGTGGACTTCAAGTTCATGGATTATCCGGGATTGTGGCAGCACTTCTCCGTGCCCGTGGACGAACTGACCGAGGGCTTGTTCGAGGACGGA
>DATIZR010000095.1 GCA_035516965.1 Nitrospirota bacterium | reverse complement strand
AAAAAGGGGCCGGGGATCATGCGACCCCCGGCCCAGCTATGTCCGTCGATCTATCTTACTGCTTCAGATTCACCAGTTCCTGCATCAGTTGGTCCGTCGTCGTGATGACCTTCGAGTTCGCCTCAAACCCTCGCTGGGCCGTGATCATCTTCACGAACTCCTGGGCGAGGTCCACATTGGAGAGCTCAAGGCTGTTCGAAGTGACCTGGCCGATTCCCGAGGTGTTCGCCTGTCCGATGATCGGCTGTCCTGAATTGAAGGACTCGCCGTAGAGGTTCCTGCCGAGTTTGGTCAGGCCCGTGGGCGCGATGAACCGCGCGAGGGCGACCTGGCCGATGGCCCTCGTCTGGCCGTTCGTGAACACGCCCGTGATTACGCCTGCCTGGGAAACAGAAACGCTCTTGAGCGAGCCCGAGGCATAGCCGTCCTGGGTCAGGTTCATGACCGAAGAAGCCGACGCGAACTGGGTTGTCATGTCGAGACCGGTCCCTGCCGGTGCTTCGCCGGTGCCGGTCCCGAAGTTGAAGCTGACGTTCTGCGGTGCGGTCACCCCCCCCCCGAAATTGAAGGCCAGCGCCGTGCCACTGTTGTCATTGTTGAGGGACCCGTCGGCATTGAACGTCAGGGCTTGCGTGGCAGCCGCTCCGACAGGCGGATTTCCCGCGCCGCCCGAGGTCTGGCCAGCTTCCATGAGAGAGCCCGGATTGCCCGGGTCGGCGTACGCATAGTGGGTTGTCCACGTGTTGGCGGCGGTCTTCACGAAATACATCGTCACCTGCTGGGCGCCTCCCTGGGAATCGTAGATCGTCGTCGTGTCCGAGAAATTGAAGTTCGCCGGATCGTTGGGAATGCCGTCACCGTTCCCATCCAGCGTGAACGCCGCTGCCGGCGGCGTCGCCGTGGCGTCGAGGTTCAGGGCAACCTGGGCTGCAGTGGTAATGTTGGCCGGGCTTTGGCGTGTCGCAATCTGGAGGTTCCCGGTCGTACCCGTAATGTTCCCCGCCGCGTCGGCAAGATACCCCTGGAGTGCCAGGTTGTCGGGATTCACGATGTTCCCGTTCTTGTCGATCGAAAACTCGCCGTCCCGGGTGTAGTACTTGGCGCCCGCGCTGTCTGTCACCATGAAGAACCCGTCGCCGTCCACGGCCAGGTCGAGGCCGTTCGACGTGCTTTCGAAGGAACCCTGGGTAAATTGAGGCGTCACGCTCATGACCTGCACGCCGCGGCCAAGCTGGGACGCTGCCGATGCGCCCGTGAGGCTTTGGCTCAGCACGTCTCCAAAGGTGACCGTGCTCGACTTGAAACCGATCGTGTTCATGTTCGAGATGTTGTCGCTTATGACGGAAAGGGCCGTGCCGTTCGCGTCCATGCCGCTGACTGCTGTATACATTGATGTCAACATGTTATGCTCCTCCTCTGATTTCCATGATCGCTCCCGGCTGGATTGTGCTGCCGTCCTCCAGCTCGAGGAGCGTCTGATTGTTGCCGAACAGCACGCCCGTAACGGTATGGTACGCGCCGGTCGTGAGCTGCACCTGCTTCCCGATCAGGTCCGTGGCCGTCGCGTTCTGCTGCGATGACTGGACTTGCACCAGGCTCGTCAGCTGGGTGTTGATGTTGGTCAGCTGTTCGAGAGAACTGAACTGCGCCAGCTGAGTCGTGAACTGGCTGCTGTCCATCGGGTTGAGCGGGTCCTGCGCCTGGAGTTGGGCCATGAAGAGCTTGAGGAAATCGTCCTTGCCGAGCTCTTGACTCGGCGGGACCGTCGAACTGCCGGATGCCGCGCCAGTGGTCGTTGTCGTGCTTCCAATATCCATATTACCTCCTTGTTCTCAAACGAATAGATTGATCCCGCTTCTGGCAGCAGCCGAAGCGGTGAACGCGGATGGCTGAACGCTGTCTGCCGTCCGCGGCTGATGCTGTCCTGCCTCATGTGCCTGCTCATCGGCCTCTTGTCCCCCGTTTTTCAATGACACGGAGAACCCCCCGACGCTCAGACCTTCCTTCATCAACGACTCGACGATCTGCTGCATATTGTCCTGGATCACATTCCTGGCCGCATCATCGGCGACCTGGATGTGCGCATGGACGGTTCCCCGGTCGAGGCTGAGGTTGATGTTAAGCTTGCCGAGGCCTTCCGGTTCGAGCTTGACCGCGAGACGGTTCCCGTCCCTGATGATCGAGACGGTATGATCGAAAGGCTCGACGGGGTCCGCCGCGCGCGCGGGGGGGGGCGATCCGGCCTCCTGCGCATGAATCGACGGCGCTCCTTCCGCGGTCACGACGGATGCATGCTGCAGCACGGCGCTCTGGTGCAGGGCGGGAGAGAGCGCAATATCCGGCTGACCGGCCGAAGCCGGCTCTTGGGCTGAATGTTTGTTCTCTGCCGTGACCAGGGGAAGATTCGCGTTGCTTCCCTGGGGCGCGGCCGGCTCCGCAGCTGGTTTTTTCGCAGCCGCGAATTCCGGTGCAGCAGTGTCCTCGCGGGCTTCGCTCCCGTGTTTGGGGTTCTTTCCGGCAGCATCCTGTACGGCACCAAAAAACTTTCCATCCTGCTGCTCTTCGTCGAGAGGCGCTGTGGAAACTGCCGCGGCCGTGTCTCCGGCCTTTGCCGCCCCCGGTTCGTTGTCAACACCCAGAAGAAACCGGGTAATGCCCTGCTTCTGGTCAGATTGATCATTTGCGGCCGAAGCCAAAGCAGGTGTGTTCTGCGGAGGGTTAGTATCACTGACAGCGGCGCCCGCCGGGGCGGGAGGTTCCGGGTTCGGTGCGTCCTGGATAGGGACGCCCAAGACCATCGAACCCAGCAGCTGCCCAAGCAGCAGGTTGAAACAGTCCGCCCCTGCACCAGCCGCCCTCTTCTCAGGGGAAGAGGCGCCGGGCGTCCCGGTTTCTACGGTGTTGTCTATGATCGGACCGCTCACCATGCCCATCGAAAAAGCAACTACCATGCCAGGGGCCAATTGCATTCTTCAGGTGTTCGGTCTTCTCATGTTATTCGGAACTTCCGCGGCGTGCCGTCTTTGGACAGGCAGTCCGCTCTTGAAAAAAGTGCAGTCCCGCGGAAAATTTTTCTCACCCCGTTAAAGTTTTTTCCCTATCCTGCCGATAGATAACCAGCGGGGCCTTTCCTTGCGCGATCGGGGGGCCCGCTCACCCATGACCGCAGACGACGTCAAACGCTTCATCAAAGGCCTCAGGGACCTGTCCACGCTGCCCGTCCTGCTCGAGAAGATCATCACCCTCACCAACGATGAGAATTCGGACATCGACGAACTCGACGACGCGATTTCCTTCGACCAGGCGCTTGCCCAGCGCGTCCTGCGCGTGGCCAACTCGGCGTTCTTCGGCCACTCAGGACAGATCAGGGATATCCACCAGGCAGTCCTGTTCCTCGGCGTGAACCGGGTGAAGGCCACGGCTCTCGGCATGTCCGTGCTCGATGTTTTCCCGGCCCGCGCGTCGATCAACGTGCAGAACCTCTGGGTGCACAGCTACGAGGTCGCCTTTCTTTCCTCGGTCATCTCCGGAGGCATTTCGATCACGCAACCGCAGGAGTGCTTCGTTTCCGGACTGCTGCATGATGTGGGAAGGATCATCTTCTATACCCTGGATAGGGACCGCTTTGCAGGGATCGAGACCACGGACACCATGCTCGAGCAGGAGACTGCGGCATTCGGGTGCACCCACGCCGAAGCCGGCGGCTGGTTCGGCGAAGAGATCGGCCTTCCCGGTGAGATCGTCTCGACCATCCGGTATCACCACAAGCCGTCCCAGGTCCGGGAAGGCCGGGAAGTCGCGTCCATCGTATCGCTCGCCGAAGGCCTTTCCCGCCAGTTCAGCCCCCATCTCGAAGACGACGGCATATGGACGCCCGAACATGATGCGATCCTGCTGGAGTTCTCCCTGCATGATGCGGATCTCCGGTTGTTCGCCGAGCGCTTCAGGGAGTCCAGGCCGGAGATCGAAAAGATCTTCGCTCCATCCAAAACCTGATCCCGTTACCGTCTGCAGAAGACCCTTCCTTTTTCAGGCCATCGGGCAGACGATCATTCAACTTGAGGCGCTTTCTTGAACCTGTTGGTCAAAATCCTGACGGGAAGGAGATTGGCTGCTGCAACGTCCGTTGTCTTGCCCAGCTGAAGAATTATCCCTTACTACCGTCTATCCCCTTGTTTATCCATTACTCCTGACTGAGATTTCCTGCCGCATCTCTCTGGTTCCACCCTTTTCCTTCCTTTTATGCCCTCGAAATTGAATGGCAAAACTTTTGCAAAATATAAGATCGACAGCGATGTCTGTCATAAAACAGACATCTGTTCATCAGTGAAATGCGGGGGCACTAAGCGCAAGCAGCCACGTTTTTTGTTCACGCCCCATCCCTTGCCGGCTGCAACGGAGCTCTTATGGCAGTAGAACCGCCGAGAAAAATAACCGGGACGACGATCATCCGACGGGAAGAGGGAACGGGTTCGCAGCAGAAAAAGAAACAGCAACCCCGGAAGGATGAGCCGAAACAGGAACCAACGGGTCCCGGCAAAGTGGATATCAAGATCTGAAGAGCCGTTTGCCGGAGGGCGGGGAATGACAACCTTACCGCACCTGCGTGAGTTCATCCCGGGATGTCTGCATGCGCACGCGCGGGAGTGAGTGCCGTTATGGTCAAGAACTTCCTTACATCGAAAACACGGGCAGAGAGCGAACAGCAGAAAAGCCTCCTGACCCTTGAACTGGCGGAAATCCGCGAGATCTCGGACCTTATCTTTAAGAAGCTTGAAGCGAAGATCAAGGTTCTCGAGGCGATGGAGTCGACCGTCGACAAGAAGATGGCGTCTCTCGAGCGGCTGATCCATCGCGCCGAGGCCCTGAACGCACCGGGGACCGGCATGAACCGCCAGCAGGAAGTCCTTGCACTGAAGGAGCGGGGCCTCAGGAACGACGAGATCGCCGAGGTCTTGGGCATGCAGGCGGGCGAGGTCGAGCTCATTCTCGATCTGAACCTGCAGAGGCGATAGGGCAAATCATGCCCACAGGGAAAATTTTTCCGATACCGGGATCTTGCCGCGGAGCGTAAAGGCGCGGAGGAGGCGAATGGGACGGGTGGCGAAAGACTCGACGGGGAAGAGCGATTCTTCAAGAAATGAGGCATCTACCTTTGCCGTCCCCCGGTTCGCTGCGGTTCGTTTCGGACTTTCGGCTGAATGGCACGGTACTTGCTGAACCCTATGACAGCAGGGAAGGAGAGTCAATGTATAAAGGCATGTATATAGCAGCGTCCGGAGCGATCCTGAAGCAGACGCAGCTCGAGGTCATCACGCAGAACCTCGCCAATGCTAACACTGCCGGCTACAAAAAGGACGGCGTCACGTTCAAGGACTATCTCATGCCCCAGGACGGCACAGGCTCGGGCCCGGACGGCCGCGTAATGAGCGAGTTCTCCGCGGAGAAGACGGACTTTACCGTAGGTACCACGGTCAGGACCGGCAATCCCCTGGACATCGCGGTGGAGGGCAGCGGTTTCATCGCGCTCGAAGGCGATCAGTACACAAGACGGGGCGACCTGGTGAAGAACAGCGAGGGATACCTCACAACGCATGACGGCGTCAAAGTCATGGGCTCGGGGGGGCCGATCTCCATTCCCTCGGACAGCGTCCAGATCAGCATCGACCTGGAAGGCAAGGTGTCCGCCCTGCAGGCGGACGCGACCCTCCCGACCGAGATCGACACGATACGGGTCACCGATTTCGGTCCCGACGTGACCCTGACCAAGGTGGGCAACAGCATGTTCAAAGCCAGCGGCCCGGGCACGGCCGCGTCGGCGACCATCAAGCAGGGCTACCTGGAGAATGCGAATGTCGATACGGTAAAGGAAATGGTCCGCATGATCGAGACCATGCGGGAGTTCGAATCCTATCAAAAAGCGATCCAGATCTTCGATAACGCCACATCAAAAGTCACGAACCAGCTGGGAACACTCTAAGGAGGCTCAAACATGCTTCGCTCACTGTTCATCGCTGCCACCGGCATGGAGGCGCAAAAACTGAACATCGACATCATATCCAACAACCTGGCCAACGTCAACACTACGGGCTTCAAGAAGAGCAGGGCCGACTTCCAGGACCTCCTCTACGAGACGTTCCGGCTGCCGGGCGCGACGTCGGCGGAAGGGTCCGAGATCCCCTCAGGCATCCAGGTGGGCATGGGCGTCAAGCCCGTGGCGGTCCAGAAATTATTCCAGCAGGGGGATTTCGTCCAGACCGGCAACAATCTCGACATGGTCATTGAGGGCGACGGCTTCTTCCAGATCCTGATGCCCGACGGCACGACGTCATACAGCCGCGCCGGCGCCTTCAAGCTCGACAGCGAGGGCAGGATCGTGAACTCAGACGGCTATCCGCTCGAACCGGGGATAACCGTCCCGTCAGGCGCGACCTCCATCAACATCAGCTCCGACGGCATCGTGTCGGTGACCCAGGCGGGCAGCGCCACTCCCACCCAGATCGGCCAGATCGAGATTGCGAACTTCATCAATCCCGGCGGACTGAACGCACTCGGGAAGAACCTCTTCCAGCAGACGGCCTCTTCCGGCGACCCCACCACGGGCAAACCGGGAACCAACGGACTCGGGACCCTGTCGCAGGGCTTCATCGAGATGAGCAATGTGAACGTCGTCGAAGAGATGGTGAACATGATCGTAAGCCAGCGCGCCTACGAGGTCAACTCCAAGGCCATCCAGGCATCGGACCAGATGCTCCAGGTGGCGAACAATCTGAGACAATAATATGATGGAACGGCAAGGAAAATACATGGCTTCGGCATGCATCCGGGCAGGGCATGACAAAGCGCTCTCGCTTCCCTTCTTACCGGCGCAGTCCACGGTCTGGGGGCTTGTTCTTTTCTGTTTCTTTCTCGCGGGTCCGGTCCCGGCATTGGCTGACCCCTGGAGTCCGGAGGCCGAACTCAGGAGCTATCTCCTCAGCACCTATCCCTGGGCGGACGTGGACATCAGTAATCTCGAGTATAGCGCCGAGTTGCCGGCAGGCAGGCCTGTCTCGATCGCCGTTGAGAAGACGCCTCCTGGCAATTCCCTATTCCGGTTCAAATTCAGGGGGGGCGGGACGATCCTGGCGGCTGCCCACGTCAGGGCCTTTGACCGTGTGGTGATGACACGGTCCGCCTTCCGGAAGGGCTATGTGCTCAAGCCCGATGACATTTACCCGACGCTCATGGAGAGCGGACGGATCCCCAAGGGCGCCGTGCGGTCAGAAGAGAAGATCATCGGGAGGCCGCTCCTCCGGTCCGTTGTTCCCAATGTGCCGGTCACCGATATGATGGTCTCGGACACACCGCTCGTCAGACGGGGCCACAAGGTCTCAATCCTCGTAGAGTCCGCAGGCTTCTCCATCAAGGCCCTGGGAGAGATGAAGGCTGATGCAGCGGTCGGCGACTCCGTGAAGGCGCTGAACCTGCTGTCAAAGAAAACGGTCTTCGGCCGGCTCGTGGACGAGAACACCGTACGCGTGGAGTTTTGAGATGAAAAAGGCCCACATCAGGAAAAGGACCTGCTCCGGAAAAGATGGGAGCGGAACGATCGACTCTTCTTCCGTCCGCAATCTCAGCGCTGTCCCCTATTTTCTTTTGCCGGTCCTCTCCCTGCTGACTATCCTCGCTTCCTGCGCGACCACGCCCAAGCTTCCCGCGCCTCCGCCGCGCTATGTCTATGCCAGGAACGAGCCGAGCCAGCCGGTTCCCGCGGCCAATTCGCTCTGGCGCGACACCGCCAGCCTGTATGAGGACGTGAAGGCACGGAGGCTGAACGATCTGGTCACGATCAATGTGGTAGAGAGCATCTCCGGCTCCGGCACGGCCGATACGTCCGCGGCGAAGAAGTCAAGCATGAATGCCGGGATCGACACGTTCTTCGGCCTGCCGATAAACAGCATGTCGCTCAACGGCCGCTACGGCCTTTCCCCCTCGGTAAAGGCGACGGCCCAGGATGACTTCGCCGGCAATGGTTCCACGAACAGGGCGGGGAACCTCGTGGGCACGATTACCGCAAAAGTGGTCGAGGTGATGCCGAACGGCACGCTCTCCCTCGAGTCGAGAAAAGAGATCACCATTAATAATGAGAAACAGATCCTTATCCTGAAAGGCATCGTACGGCCCGACGACATCGCGATCGACAATACCGTCCTGAGCAGCAAGGTCGCAGACGCCGAGGTGTTCTTCGTGGGAGACGGCGTGGTCCAGGAAAAACAGAATCCCGGCTGGTTCACGCGGATCATGAGCAGCGTATGGCCATTCTAGATTCGGCACAGGGAAATCGGAGAACGGAAGCCGGGCACATGCCCGGGCAGCCAGCGGCGCCCGGTCTTGTTCCGACTTTTTTGTCCGTCATCTGTGCTCTGTCCGCCGTCCTCTTGTTCTCATCAGTCACCTCCGCCGAACGCATCAAGGACATCGCGAGCTTCGAGGGAATGCGCGAAAACCAGCTCATCGGCTACGGCCTCGTTGCGGGGCTGGACGGCACCGGCGACAAGGGCAACCAGACGCTGCAGACCATGGTGAACATGCTCCAGCGCATGGGCGTGACCATCAAGGAGTCCGACATCAAGGCCAAGAACACTGCGGCGGTCATGGTGACCGCCTCGCTGCCGCCGTTCCCCAAGCCCGGCGTGCGCATCGACGCGCTTGTTGCCACGATCGGCGATGCCAAGAGCCTCCAGGGAGGGGCGCTGCTGATGACGCCGCTCAAGGGACCCGACGGGAAGGTGTACGGACTCGCGCAGGGCCCCCTCTCGGTCGGCGGCTTCCTCGGCGGCGGTGGTGGCACAACGGTCCAGAAGAACCATACAACGGCAGGTAAAGTGCCTGAAGGCGTGACGATCGAAAGCGAGCCCCGGTTCTCGCTGGGAAGCGGCGATGCAATCAGGCTGTTCCTGCACAACCCGGACTTTACCACGGCGAGCAGCGTGACTGCCAGGATCAATGAGAAGCTGAACGATGCCAATGCGGCTGTGACCATGGATCCTGCAACAATCAAAGTCAAGATCCCGCAGGAGTTCCAGAACAAGGTGGTCGAGTTCATCGCGTCGCTCGAAGCTGTTGACGTGGCGGTGGACACGCCGGCGCGGGTGGTGATCAACGAGCGGACCGGCACCGTGGTGATCGGCGAAAACGTCAGGATCGCTCCGGTGGCGCTCGCCCACGGGAGCCTGACCATCGAGATCAAGACGGATTACAAGGTCTCCCAGCCACCGCCCATGGCGCCGGAGAAGGCTTCCACGGTGGTGGTTCCGGAAAAAACCGTGAACGTGAAGGAGCAGCCGGGATCGTTGTTCACCGTATCGGGGGCCACCTTGGGAGAGGTCGTGCGTGCGCTGAACGCCCTGGGCGTCACCCCGCGTGACCTGATCTCGATCCTCCAGGCGCTCAAGGCCGCAGGTGCGCTGCGCGCCCAGGTGGAGATCATCTGATGCAGGACGTTCCACGCCTTGCAGCACCTCAGATCCGTTCCATCGAGGATCTCAGGGGCAGGAGCAGCAGCGACCCCGAGGCGATCAAGGCCGTGGCCCGAGAGATGGAGTCCCTCTTCGCCTATGAAATGATCAAGGCAATGCGGGAGGCTTCGGGCCAGCCTGGCGAGGCCGGTCTCGGCAAGGACACGTACATGAGTATGTTCGACATGGAACTCTCGAAGATCTTTGCCCAACGCGGGCTCGGCCTCCAGGACATGTTCGTGAAGCAGCTGACCGCAACCGCCGCAAAAGCCGGCCAGGGGAATGTGACTCGAACAACGGGGGCCAGGTCTGCTGAAAAAGAGCCCTCGCTCACAGCAGAGATCAGGGCGATTTTGCCTGATGATAGTTCCCGCCGGCTTAGTTCGGCCTACGGCATGCGCCAGGACCCGTTTACGGGCGACCAGAAATTCCACCATGGCGTTGACATTGCTGCACCGGCGGGCACCGATATTCATCCCGTCAGACCCGGCAAGGTGGTATTCAGCGGTGAGCAACCGGGATACGGCAACGTCGTTATCATCGATCACGGGGACGGGTTTAGCTCCAAGTATGCGCATAATAAGGAAAATACGGTAGCTGTCGGTGATTCGGTTGACCGGGGATCGATCATTGCCCGCGTGGGCAGCACCGGCAGGGCAACCGGTCCCCACGTCCATTTCGAGGTGCAGTACAAGGGAGAAAAGGTACCACCA
>DATIZR010000094.1 GCA_035516965.1 Nitrospirota bacterium | reverse complement strand
CGACATATGGAGCGCCTTCTCGGCCTGTTCGAGCAGAGGCAGGGGCTCTTCCTTCCGGGCGATCTTCATCATGGCCAGCGAGATATAGCCGAACACCCCCTGCAGCAGATTGTTGAAATCGTGGGCGATCCCGCCCGCCAGCGTCCCGATGGCTTCGAGCTTATGCGACTTTTGCCGTTCCTCATCAAGCGCCCGTCTTTCTTCTTCCGCCCGCTTGCGGTCAGTAATGTCCTTGATTAACCCAATATACCCTTTCGTTTCTCCGTTCTTATCCGTAAAGAATGAAATTGCGACCTCTCCCGGAAAAAGCTCTCCATTTTTTTTTCTGTAGATGAGGGGGTAAATGAACGGGGTATTTCCGGAATGCCTTCTTACAGATTCTCCCAGCTCGATGAATTGCTCGTGCTGCGCAAATAAGAAGTCCGTCTGTTTACCCACGATCTCGTTCCGGGTATATCCGAACAATGCGGTAACCGCGGGATTACAGTCGACGATGATCCGTTCGTTGTCCGTTATGAGGATGGCATCTCTGATGCTGTTGAATAACTGCCGGTACTGTTCTTCGCTCTTCCGAGCAGCCTCCTCTGCCCGCTTGCGCTCGGCAATCTCTTTCTCCAGTTGAAGGTTTTTCCCTCGCACCTCCTGTTCGTGCTCCAGGGACGTGTCGAGCTTGGTTCTGAGCAGCAGGGAGCGCGTCATGGTCCTCACAATGTAGATCCCGCCGCTGATAATGACAATCGCCAGGATCCCCATGCCTATCAGAAGCCCACGCGGATCCAACTTCCCCAGGACGGCATCGGCGGGGGCGACCGTAACAAGAGAGAAAGGAGTGTCCTGAACCGGGATGCTGAGCCCGATCATGCTCCGCCGGGTTCTCCCGGGTCCCTTTCCTTCGAACCAGATCGGCAGACCCTTCGAACGTTCCATGACATCGACGATAGGCCATGATACGGAGGGAAATGATATCCCCTTCGAGTACTCCGCAAGAATCGATTTCCGCTCAGACGTGCCCGGGGGAATAATGACGTGGTGATCGATATAGTCGGGATTGATCCACGCGATGATCTGGCCTGAGTAACGTCCCTTAAAGAAATAGGCGGTGGAAATCAGAATCGCGTTGCTGCGGTCATCGGCGATCACGGCACTGCTCCGATAACCCGGCTCTCTCAGCTGCTTTATGTCTCTGGGGAGTGTTATGTTCCCGTGAGGCGCGGAGGCTATGACCAGGAGATCGCCCTTCTCGTCAAGGAGCACGATCTGCAGGTAGACCGTCTCCCCGTCGATGCGGTCCCGATCGAGCAGGGCGACGAACCGCTCCTTGATAGGCGGAAGGCTCTGCTTCAGTCCGTACTCCATGCTCATGCCGAGTGCGCGGTTCTCGAAAAAGACGTCTATCTCCCGCGAAGACACCAGGTTCAGCATCGCCTGGCGCCTGTCGTTGAAGAAGTACGAGACCAGGGTGGCCCGCCAGCTATTCTCCGACCGAAACTGTTCGAGGATGATATGTTGAAGATTCGTCTGTGAAGTATAGTTCGTCGTCAGGAGAAAGGACACATAGGCAAGGAGGATGACAACGACAATAAGAATGCCTGTTATGGAATTTTTAACTATCTTCACACCGGGTCTCTTTCATTTATCTCTGGCCGGCATTCGGTCATGCGGGCGTCCGGGGTGAAGCTATCTGTTCTTGAAAAAATCAGCATAGTAATCCATCACGAAAGGATAGTACTTCTGAGCGATGTTCCGCAGGGTGCCGTTCTTCCGGATCGTTTCCAGGAAACGGTCAAAGGCAGCACGCAGCTTCGGCGAGTTTTTTCGAAAGGCCACAGCCATGTCCTGGACCCCGCTTACCGGGCCGATGACCTTGATTCTACCCGGCCACTTCTGCAGGGCCACCAGCGCGTCAGGAACATCGAGGAGGGTCGCTTCCGCCTCCTTGTTCAGGACAGCCGGGGCCAGTTCGTTCAACGAGCCCTTGAAGAGCATCACCCTCGCGCCGGTGGCGTCGAGGTTGTAGAGCGACGGATCGAGGCACGTATTTGTCTTGCAGAGAAGCGACTTGTCCCGGATCAGAGCCTTGACTGCCGCGATGTCCTTCGCGAGATCGCCGCTGGGCTTGATCGGCCTGAGGGGGGAATCCGACCGTGCAACGAGCCAGACCTGGTTGGGAAAGGTGGGCGCCGAATAATCGACAACCTGCTGCCGCCAGCGGATGACGGTCATCCCATTTGCGATCAAGTCCCCTTTCACCGGGACCGCGGCCAGCACTTCGATTCCGTCTCCCTTCGGCCGGACCCGGCTCCCCGTAAGATCGCCGATCGCGTCGTCCCAGTCGGTCTTGATGTATTCATATCTGACTCCGATATGCGCTGCGAAGAGTTTCACCAGGTCCACATCCATTCCGTCGCCGCTGCCGGTGACGAAGTTGGCATAGGGAATGCCCAGATGGCGGAGCACTCCGGCTTGTTTGATCTCATCAAGGTCCTGGGAGCGAGCTTCCCAGGGCAGCACGACGATGATAAAGGACAGCAGGGAGAACGCAAGGCGTGCCAGGATTTTCGATGACATGAAACGATCATACATAACTCCTCCTTTTGCGACCCAGGTGCAGCATTTCCGATTTATATTTCATAGACTGACCATGACGAAGATCAGCAGTACAACGGCCGACAATGAAAAATATCTTCAAAGCGATAACATCCTCATGAAATTCTCGGTGGGACGCTTCTTGATGTGAGGCCCTTGAGGCAGGCTTAATAGGATTGCAACTTATTGTTACAGGGGAAGTATCGCAAAGAAGAGCCGTTCAGTCAAGGGAATTTTCCAATAAAAGTACTAGAACAAAGAAAGATGGTGAGGGAAATGCCTGGGGACATCTTAAGGACGGGAGTAGCTGTCCTACATGATAAAACTGGTCACGAGCAGCATGACCGTAAGCAGGATCAGGATTGACACCGTGATCCACGTTATCACGTTCATCCGCTTCGAGTTGACGTATTCCCCCATGATGGCCCGGTTGTTCACCAGCTTGAGCATGATCAGAAGCACGATGGGCAGCAAAATGCCGTTGATCGTCTGGGACAGGAACATGATCTTGATGAGCGGCGCTCCCGGGAGCAGGATCACGCCCGCACCGATGACGATGAAGGCCGTGTAGAACCCCAGGAACTGGGGCGCTTCCCGGAACGTCTTGTTGATGCCCGATTCCCAGCCGAACGCCTCGGATACGCCGTAGGCCGTGGCAAGGGGGAGCACGAAAGCCGCAAGAAACGAGGCGTTGAGCAGTCCGATTGCGAAGAGGTGCGCCGCGAAATTCCCGGCTATCGGTTCAAGGGCGCGGGCAGCGTCTTCGGCCGAATCAACGACGATGCCTGCGGGATGAAGAATGGTGCCTGTGGCCAGAACGATAAAGAACGCAATAAAGATGGTCATGAACGAACCGGCGTAAACGTCGAACTTAGCAACCCCGTACTCCTCGATGCGCACGCCCTTGTCAACGACCGCCGACTGGAGATAGAACTGCATGTAGGGCGTGATGGTCGTCCCGACCATGGTGATGAACAGCAGAATATAGTCCTTGTCCAGCCTGATGTGCGGGAGCGCGATCTGGCGCGCCACCTCCCGCCATGGCGGGTTGGCCATGAAGCCCGAGAAGACATAAGTCAGGTAGATCATGCTGATGGTGATGAGGAACCGTTCGACCTGTTTGAAGTTACCCTTCAGGACAACGAACCATACCACGAGAGCAGAGAGGGGAACGGACAGGTACTTGCTGACCCCGAAGAGCTCGATACTGGCCGCGATACCGGCGAACTCGGCAATCGTGACGGTCAGGTTCGCGAAAACGAAAAGCGCCATCACCGCGAGGGCCACCTTCAGGCCGAACTGTTCCCGCACCAGGTCGCCAAAGCCCTTGCCGGTCACGACGCCCATCCGAGAGGACATTTCCTGGACCACGGCAAGGGCGAACGTGATGAGGACGAGGGCCCAGAGCAGGCCGTAGCCTTCCCGGGCGCCGACAATGGAATAGGTGGCGATGCCCCCCGCGTCATTGCCCGCGTTTCCCGCGATGAACCCGGGGCCGATCACGCTCAGGACCGCAAAGATCCTGGCGTGTTTCATGTTCTTGATCCGCTCAAATAACGTCACTGGAGCAAAACTCCGTTCCGCACGTTCAGCCGAACATCCTGGATCCATTCTCAGTCAAGACGGTACAGGAAAGCATGAAGACAGGCACCACACTCCCCTGACCCGGCAGATCGGCACCGTTCAACACCTATAATTTTCTTCGTTTTTTCCGGGACGCCGGAGGCAGGAGGAAATCGACCACGTCGTCCACCGTGACGATGCCGCGCATGGCCATGTTTTCGTCCACGACCGGCGCAGCCAGGAGGTTGTACTTCGAGATGAATTCGGCGACATCCTCTTCTCCGGCATCGAGCGGAAGCGTCTTGACGGGTGCTTTCATGATCTCCTCGAGCCTCGTCTGCGCAGACGCCAGGATAAGGCTCTTGAGCGAGACCACGCCCAGAAGCCGCTCCTGGTCGTCGAGCACGTACAGGTAGTATACGGACTCCACGTCGGGCGCCTCGAGCCGCAGCTCCGTGACGGCATCCCCGACGGTCATGCCAGGCGGGAACGCAAGGTATTCCGTGGTCATGAGACCCCCGGCCGTGTCCTCCTCGTGCTCCAGCAGTTCCTGGACGTCCTCCGCCTCCTCCTTCTCCATGAGGCCGATGAGCTCCTGGGCCTTGGCCTCAGGAAGGTCGCCGAGCACGTCCGCCGCCTCGTCGGGCGGCATGCGCTCCAGGATGTCGGAGGCGCGCTCCTTGGACAGATCGTCGATGATGTCGGCCTGGACCTGCGGTTCGAGCTCGTGCAGCGCCTCGGCCGCCGTGTCCACATCAAGGCTTCCGAAGAGCGCGCTCCGCTCCTTCTGGGACACCTCGCTGATGATCTGGGCGAGGTCGGCCGGATGCAGACCGGACACCTTCTGGCGCGAGACGGTGAGCGTGAGGCGGTTCAGCCTCGGCTCGATGGTCTGGACATAGTGCCAGGAGATGAGCTTGTGCTGAAGCTGATAATGAAGGGCTGACAGGAATTTTTCGCCCTGCCGTTCCCATCCGAGCCTCCGCAGGATTCCGCGCAGTCCGATGTCCGCCGCTACCAGGCAGAGCCTCCCCTTCACATCTCCCAGCTCGAGATCGTTCACGCGCACCAGCTTCGCGCCGTTGATGTCGACGATCTGCTTGTCCAGGAGGTCGCGGTAGATCAGGATGTCCGTGGGCGATACGGCAGAAGGGGTGAGGTTGCTTGCAAGGGCAGTGACCGAAATGACCCGGCGGTTGAAAAGATTGATGATGTCCCAGGGAAGAATGTAGGTTTCGCTGCCGGTGACAACGAGCGCAGTGACGGCCGGAAAGGGTTCTCCGACGCCGATGATGATGTCCCTGAGCCTGCCGATCTCTTCGCCGGTCTGGTCGAGCACGTGCTTCTTGTACACGTCGCTGACAAAGATTTCACCGGCAAAGAAAGGCATGATCGCTCCGGGGTTCGGGGAATGAAGAATGCCTTGTTTATACCAGCCGTCACGGGGTAAGTCAAGATAAAAGCCATTCAAAACAATAAAATATGCTACAATTTATCTGGAAGAACCGATGCACGCGGTCTCTCGCGGGGCAGAAGGCAAGGGCATGAGCAGCGGCACGTTCTATAAATCATAAAAATAGAAATATAAAAAAAATTAACATGTCTTATCAATGATTTTCTGATATAGTTCTGCTGTTTTTAAATGAACATGCTGCTTGCGCCGGCCGTCCGAAAGGAGATTGGTTGTCATGTCGGAACAGACGATAAAAGAGGTAAAAAAGGACATTTATCTGATCATGCACAAGGCGCTGGAGATGATGGAACTGACCGAAGACGGCTTCGCGAAGAACAGGATCTCCGCCCTTGACGAGGCCGACGAACTGGCCGGAGAGATCCATGCGAAGGAAGATGCACTGACGGCCACGCTGGCAAAGCTCTCGGGTGCGAACGGCAACGCGCGCCCCTTGTTGACCATACCCTCGCACATCGAAAAGATCGCCACGAGCATCAAACGGATCACGGAGAACACACGCGTCAGGATCAAGGAGGGCATGCTCTTCAGCGACAAGGCGATTCTCGAGACCGGGAGGCTCTTCACCAAGACCAAGGAAGTCCTGAAAAAGGCCGGTGAGGCAGCCGTGACCGGCGCAAAAGCCACCGTCGACAGCACGATCGCGGACAGCGAGGCGATCATCCGCATGGCGAACGAGTTTGCCACCGCCCACGAGGAGCGGCTCGTGGCCGGCGAGTGCTCCCCGAAGTCTTCATCGACGTATCTCTGCATCCTGTACGCTTTCGAGGACGTGGGCTCGCACACGAAGGATGCCATCAAGAGGCTGTCAGGTCAGTAGGAACATCGACCGGCTTCTGCCTAACCCGGACAAGCCGGATCAAAACCAGAGGCTAAGGGCGTCTCTCGCGGAGCACGCAGAGTTTAAAACCAAAACCCGAAAGTCTTTCATGGCGAATTATTTTTCGATTTTCTCTGCGAGCTCTGCGCCTCTGCGAGAAATTTTCTTGCCGTTTTGTAAAGAATTTGATTTGTTAGTCACTAATCCCCGCTTTCCCCGTCCCCGATTGCGCACCGCATTCGGGGACTTTTTTTCGCACCGGGTCGCATCGTAGCGAACGGGAGCCCTACACGGAGTTCACCATGCCGGTCACCCCCAAGCACGGCATCGGCCTTGCCCTCTCAGGCGGTGCCGCAAGAGGCATCGCCCATATCGCCGTCCTGGAAGTCCTCGAACGGGACAATATCCCGATTCACTCCATCGCCGGAACGAGCGCGGGCAGCATGGTGGGAGCCCTCTATGCGGCCGGCATGCCCCTTTCGCAGATCGAGAGCATTCTCCTCCACGCGAAGTGGAAAGACATTGTCAGGCTGAGGATCCCGAAACAGGGGCTCATGTCGAGCGACGGCATCTACCGCTTCATGGAAGACATCCTCCCGATCAAGAATTTTTCCTCTCTGACCATTCCCTTCGCGGCTGTAGCGACCGACCTGAGGACCGCGGAGAAGGTCGTCATCACGAAGGGTTCTCTCTCCCGGGCGGTCCAGGCCAGCTGCAGCGTTCCCGTCCTGTTCACTCCAACGGAAATCAACAATCAGCTCCTGGTCGATGGCGGCGTGTCGAGCCAGATCCCGGTCCGAACCGCACGGGAAGACCTGGGCGCAAAGCGCGTCGTCGCCGTGAATGTAAACCACAAAGCGCTGGAATCCGACAAGTACGACAACATTCTTCAGATCGCCACGCACCTCTCGGCCCTCTGGGCGGCGAGGAACGCGCGCACGGAGGAAAAGCTCGCTGATGTTGCCATTGACGTGAATGCCAGGGGAATCCCGATCTATGACCTTACGAAGGCGAAGGAGCTTCTTCGCCGGGGACGAAAAGCAACGGAGGATAAATTGGAGGAGATCAGAGGTTTGCTTTGATCCGAGGAGCATGAGTGGCCGTTACGTTCGCGCAGGGTGAAAGCGCAACCTGTTTCGCCGCTGATAGAAAAACCCTCAGTCGCTATCAAGCTCTGAGGGTTTTTAATTACAACAGGGACAAAAACTGAATTAATGTTGGTTCTTTCGTAAATAAGTTGAAAAGAAACTGCAAACGGCTGTCTCGCGCAAAGCCGCAGAGTCGCCAAGAAAACCTGTGGCAGAAGCTTGTCAAGCATTCCAATAGTTGGAGTAGATGGTTTTAGATCAAGGTCTCCTTAATCAAGGGGATTTAGGGATCACCGATATTTATCCTTTCTTTGCGCCTTGGCGTCTTTGCGCGAAAACAGTTTTTATTGAGGAAGGGTTTTACCTTTATTCATGCATTGCGATAGAGCGTTTCCAACTAAAACACGAAAGCGCCTTAATGTTTGAACACCCGCTGGCCGGTAAAGACCATGGTCACCTTGGGGTTCGCTTCGTTGCATGCGGTGATAGCGTCGAAATCCCTGTCCGAACCGCCGGGCTGGACGATCGCCGATATCCCCTCCTTGATGCCCACATCCACGCCGTCCCGGAACGGGAAGAAGGCGTCCGAAACCATGACGGATCCGATGAGCCCGCCCTTGTTCCTCTTCGTCTGTTCGTCGATCTCCTTGAGCGCTCCCCTGTCCCGCTTACCCTGGTTCGCCTCCAGTTCGTACTGTTTGTAGGGGACTCCGTATTTCCTGAAGCAGAGCGCATCGGCATATTTCGTATAGGCCTTGAAGATCGCGATCTCGGCGACGCCGACCCGGTCCTGTTCGCCCGTGCCGATGCCCACGGTAACGCCGTCCTTCACGTAGATGACCGAATTCGACGTGATCCCCTGCTCCACGTTCCAGCCGAAGAGCATGTCGTCGTACTCCCTTTCCGTGGGCTTCCGCTCGATCCGGTACTCCTTCCCTTTCGAAACGGTCTTCGCCTCCTGAAAATCCTCTTTCTTCCGGATCGCGTTCCGCTGCGACTGCTGGACGATCAGCCCGCCGTCGATGAGCGCCTTGAACTCCACAAAGCTCCTGTCGCGGTACTGCGCGAGGTCGCTGATCTTCTCCAGCCGGATGATGCGCAGGTTCTTGCGCTTCGCCAGGATCTCGAATACGCCCTCTTCGTAGTCAGGAGCAGCCACCACTTCCAGATAATTGGAATTCGCGAGTTCTGCGCTCTGCCTGTCCATAGCACGATTGACCACGAGGCACCCGCCGAACGCTGCAATGCGGTCGGCCATGTTCGCCCGGTCATAGGCTTCGAAGATAGTCCTGCCGTATGCCGCTCCGCAGGGGTTGTTGTGCTTCATGATGGCGGCTGCCGGCCGGTCCATGAGGAACTTGAGGATGTTCAGCGCATTGTCGAGGTCCGTGAAATTGGTCTTGCCCGGATGCTTTCCCGCCTGGAGCATCTGCTCCTCGGTGATCGCGCTCACGAGGCCGTTACCGGGTTCGATGAACTTCGCACCGGCAAGCACCAGGTTGCCGCTCACCAACTGGTACATGGCAGCCTGTTGGTCGGGATTCTCCCCGTAGCGAAGGCCCTTCTCGATCAACTCCCCGGTGCCTTCGTCAACAAGCTTCCATGACCGCTTCCGGTAGAGAAGCTTCTGCTCGCCAAACTGGATGATCATTTCCGTCGGAAAATGATCTGCCATGATGGTCTTGTACATCTTTTTGATGTCGGACATGGAATCCTCCAGGTTTCAGATGTCTGAAGACAGCTGTTCAAAGGTGAGCTGTAGTGAACACTATTTACAATGACAGCTATCGTAAACGCAATTCGTTGCCATGCTTCACCTCCAACTATGCAGCGAAAACTAGGCCATAATTCTGTACATTTCCAGTAGAAATGTGGATTAACAATGAGTTCACACGCCGCGAAGCGGTCGGCCTGGAACGACAAGTTAATTTATCGGGCTTTGCATTGCTATACGCGTAGTTCTGCTCATTCTAGGGACTACAACCGTGGGCAGAGCCGGACAGTCAAAACATGTATCGTATGCCCAGGGCAATATTTATGATAGGAGAACCATCAAACATTATTCTATCTGATCTGTTTCCGACGGGACCCGAGGGGTCCGTGACCGTGGCGTGGACCGCCGGTACTCCGCCTGTATAAGTGGCCTCCACTTCTATTGCAAGGTTACTGATAACAACGATGTTTAAGCCGAGTCCGGCACGATATGTTGTATACGACGCTTTATCTCTTGAAAGAGAAAGAATTTCAACGGTTGAGTCGTTAGGTTTTGCGCTGTAGTGGACTTTCCCACTCAGAGCACCCAGTGTCAGATAGGGATTCATACGACGTTTTTCAAACGGTTTGACATGTATACCAAAAACAGCCGCGTTGTACACATAAGAAGAATCGATCGAACCGTCACCGCCGAAACGTATTAAATTCTGGTGTTCAGATGAAGCATGCTCACCACCGATGAACACATCGAATAACTCGTCGTCATGAAGAATGATATTCAGCTCAGAGCGGACATATCCCAATCTGAGCAGATCGGCATCTAGGTCATTTCCCCAGCCGAACTGGTACTGAACGCCCAGCGCGTCGGCATTTTGCGCTGATGAAAGGCAAACGCACATCATTGCCGTACTAATTAATAACGGCGTAAAGGTAAATATTTTACTCGCAGCTTGACACGCCCGTCTGCACAACGTTTTTATCTTCACTAAGTCCTCCATAACCGGCTGCACCCTAATAAATAAAGCGCAATAATTGTTTGTAGGAATAGTAAGCCCTGAGTAATACAGTGTTGTTCATTGGCGACAGCTATTGGTGTCAGATGTCGTTCGGAAATAATGCGGCGCGAAGCGCCGGGAGAACGCGCGCCTGACGCGCCGCTTAAGACGCGTCGCTGTCGAGGCGCAGGTTACTTTCCTTGACGTTTCCGTTTTACAAAATCCGCAATAGATTCTTGGGCGGCGACTTCACCCCTTACAAAGAGAATATCGTAATATTGCTGATCCATTCCTTCTGTCACATCTGATTCTGATATATCGACAGTGTGTGCTCCGCATGCGAATGCAATTTCTCTTCTTTTCTTGATTTCTGACCGAGTAGAATCATCAGAGGTTGAATCATTTAATGATTCTGATTGGATAGCTAGCAAGTAGGCCGGGTAGAGCGGAGCGAAACCCGACACATTTC